>MHQP01000009.1:65989-67945 GCA_001820685.1 Candidatus Sungbacteria bacterium RIFCSPLOWO2_01_FULL_47_32
CGCAATGGGGTCTGTGCGTTTCCTGACAAAGGAAGATCTCTACCACTGTGTCCAAAAATATCCTGTCAGCGATCCGGCGTTCCGTGTTTGGACGCTGATGTTTGGAGAGCACAAATCAAAGCAGATTGGAGAAGGGATCGAGTTTAAAGAGTTCCGGCCCTATGAGCCCGGCGAAGATACGATGGGCATTGATGTTGAGGCCTCAACCCGCCTTGGCGAGCCAATGGTCCGTGAGGATTTAAGCGAAGAAAAAGTCCGGTATGCAATTGTTTTTGACTACTCGGCATCCCTCTATCACTATGGTCTTCGGGAAGCATCTCTCATAGCGATCGGTTCGTGTGCAATTTCCGCGACGGCATCTAAAGATGCGGTACGCATTATTGTGCTTGGGGGAGCGACGCCATATATATCATCTGCAATATATACTGTTGATGATGTCATTGCATCCCTTTTTGAAATATGGGACTTGCCGAAACCGGAAAGCGGACGCCCCACAACGCTTGAGGAGTGTTCAAACGAGTCTTCTCGTCTTCTCAAACTTTCAAATACGCGCATTCTTTTTGTTTCGGACTTTCAGTTCAAAGATGTGCGGGCGGTCTACGACAGGAAAAAAGAGAAATTTGAAATTGTGGGACGCGAAATTTTACAGCAGGCAGTCGGCGGGACGCATGCGAGCGGAGGACAATCAGTGGAGCTCGCGTTCCTCGGCATATCGCCAGTATGGGACGACTTTCTTGGACTGCGCGGACTTGTGCGTTTTGAGGATTCGGAAGACGGCTCGCGGGGTTTCGTGCGCTTTACAAAAAGAAAGGCAAAGAAATTTGTTGCCGAGCAATATGAGCGGGAAACAGTGTGGCAGGAGTCCACGCGTTCGTTCGGAGTTCCGATGTCCTGGGTTCATGCAGGAGAGCCTGAATCTATTATCCGCGAACTTGAACAAGGATTTATGTAATAGACAACTCCGCCCTGACATTCATCCGGGCGGGTTTTTTTATTTTTCCGCCCAAACGATGAGTTGACAGCACCCTCAAAAAAGCGTACCGATGACGATAAGAACATTGACATATTATAATGTAAGGAGAAAGAAATGAAGCGATTTGCGCTGGGGGTTCTTCTGATTATCGGCATCGCGCTTTTCTCCGCGCCGAGTGTAAGAGCTCAAGGGGAGGAGCATGATCCCAATCCGGCACCTCCCGCGGGCGGATACTATGAACTTCAGGACCTTTACTATTGGGACAAAAGCGGAAATAAGACGCTTCTTTTGCTGTACCCGAAGGCGGTTGTGGTCAGGCTTAGAACCGAACAGCGCTGTGACGAAGGCGGGTGCGTGGTAATTGAACCGGAGGAAAATAAAAAGGCTTTCAGCGATTTTCTTATTGCAGAAAAGCTGACTCCGGCTGACGGCGCAGAAGTTGAATCCACCGAAGGCGTTCTTGGAACGGATGAGGCAAAGCTTCCGATTGTGATAAGGAAATATTACGTCATCACGATGCCGGAAAAGACGGACTACTACATTTTCAGCCTCGTGAACCGGCTTGTTCAAAGCGGTGTTGCCGTTGAAGCGCATCCGGTATTTCTTGTGAATGACGATCTTGTGTTCCCGGCTGGGTTTTGGACCAAGTCAAAACTCTCAAGCGGTAAGTTTGCCGATATGCTGAAAAAGAAAATTCAGTCAAACGGCTACGAAAAGGTTTCTATAGATCGCATGATGACCTCAAAGGTTTCGAGCCAGCTTTCCTATTTTACCCAGGCGTATGAGAAAGATAAGCCCGGCGCCATCAACCCGGTGCGCATGTCGCGTCTTGTCGCGGAGGATTCGATCTCCGTCGAATGGGCCGTGCCGGACTTTGTTTCCATTCGGAAGGCAATCACGGCAGACCCAAAGGCTATTAAGCCTTCAGCAACATTCGGGGACCCGATGACGGCGTCATTCGTCATCACCTATAACGAGAAAAA
>MHQP01000010.1 GCA_001820685.1 Candidatus Sungbacteria bacterium RIFCSPLOWO2_01_FULL_47_32
CCTCCGTTTCTTCTTTACTGACTATCGAAACCGGGTGTAGGCTGTTTTTAATATAAATAAAGCGCAAGGGCTGGCCGTCTTTTTTGACCGTTACCTTAGCTACATCCCAACCGTTAGATTTTTCAAAAGTGGCGGTTACGTCCGGTGATAATTTCTGTTTTTGTTCTGGCACCAGTGTTTCATTAATGTACTTCTTGAAGTCATTAGCCTTTTTATCCTTTAAAAACTCAACTGGCTGTAAACTGATGTTATTGTCAGCATAAACTTCATCTATCGTCTTACCGGCTATTTTACCGCTGTGGACTATCTGAAGCCCTTGTATGGCATGCGCATCAACTGCCTTATCTTTTGGTACGCTAAAAACATACTGCCCGCTGAAGGTTAAATATTCAGGATGATCTATTTTGCGTATAGGTTCAGGGCGGAAAAGCATCCATCCGCCAATCAGTAATAGAACTACTAGTAGAATTGCCAGTCGGGGTCGTGAGCCTTTGAGCTTAAATGCCATTATTACCTACTGCTGTCTGGTTGGGTCTGGCAGGCTTAATAGCTCTAACTTCCACTTGCCATCGATCTTTTTGAAACTCAAAGCCCCAACTGCCGGCTGCTGGTCATTTTTGTCGAGTTTAATCAGCCGCAGTACAGTCGAGAAATTGTCCGGGGTGTAACTTATACCACTAATAACAATACTGCCTTCGGTGTATGGGGTTGCCGTCTTTAAAGCGACGGATAGCTCTGCTTCGGTAGTGCTGGCTTTAAGCTCCGCGGAACCGGCAGTATACAGCTCTTTGGCTTTTTGGTCCTTAATTTGCTGGGCGGTATCTTTAATTATCTTTTTGATTGAATCCTGCTGGTCTTTGAGGGCGCTCTTCTCTACGTCAAGCAGTGTTCGCTCAATACCTTTAAGGGGATCCCCCTCTTGTTTGGCAACTATTGCCACCGGGTGTAAGCCGCCCTTTAGAAATACAAACCGATATTGTTTGCCGTCTTTTTTAACAGTGATAGCGACGTTATCTACGTCGTTAGCTTTGTCAAACTTTACTTGTACATCATCAGTGGCCAGATTCTTTTTTAGTTCCGGTAAATAATTGTCGTTGACGTATTTTTTAAAGGCTTTACCGCTTTTGTCGGTTAAATCTGCACTTGGCTGGATAGCTATGCCGCTGGCATTATAGACGTCTTCGAGGGTTTTAGCTTGGATTTGTCCAGTGTAAACTAGCTGGGCCCCCGGTACGGACTGTTCATCAACTGTATAATTCTTTGGCACACTAAAGACGTAGTTACCGTCAAAGTTTAAGTATACTGGGTAGTCGCTTTTGTTATCTTGATTATCATTGTTTCGCGTATAAGCCAGGACACCTACCACAGCTATTAGAACTAAGAAAACTAACAGGGTTTTGCGCGGTAGTGAAGTAAGTTTGTTAATCATAGCAGGTAGTTTACCATATAATTTATTGTTTCCTTCAAGCTTAGGTTGACCCCATTTTACCCGTTTATCCTGAGGGCTAGCTGAGAAAGTTAGTTTTTTCCCAAGCTATTTAGGCAGCTGCAGGTCGTCAAGTTTCCAGGTCTTGCCTTCTTTATGGAGCGAAACTACCCCTGCCACAGGTTGGTCGCCCACCGCTTTTGCCTCAAAAACCAGTTGGGCGATAAAATATTCGCCGTTGTATAAACCACCGACAATGCTAATTGGCCGCTGGAAATACTGGCTCGACTTTTGGAGAGTATCAGCCAGCTGCGCCTCGGTCATCTTTTTCTTAAATCCGGACGAGGCGTTTTTTCTTAACTCCTTAATCTTTTGGTCTTTGAGCCCTTGCGCAGTTTCCTTCGCGGCCTGGGCGGCTTGGTCTATGTCAGTTTTCAAGCTGCTTTTCATAAAATCTTCCATTGAGAAACCAACAGTATTAAAGGTATCGCTGCGATCTTGGGCCACCACAAGTACTGGCTGGGCAAAGTTAATTGCGTAATTTATTCTAAGAACCTTGCCAGCTCCCCCTAGGGCAGAAACCTCAACCGCATCAGCCCCTTTCTGCTTGGCGGGGCGCAAGTCAGTTGCTGTCTTAAAGGTCTTCCTCAGCTCAGCCGCTAACACATCCGTGGCATAGGCATTAAATGTTTCGGGGTTGTCATTTTTTAGCTCCCTGATGGGCTGTACGGCCACCGTACCATTGGCGTACAGGTCACTGAGACTCTGCCCATCTTTAAGGGATGTTGCTTTTGGGTATACGAGCGTAACATCAGGTATGGCTGTGCCGTTGGCAGTGTATTTAGCCGGAATAGAAAAAAGGTAGTTGCCGCTAAAACTAACGTATTTTGCCTCAACCGTAGCCGGCTTAGCCGGCTTATGCCAAACTTGCTTGTAGGCGAGCCCGACCGCCAAAACCAGCGCCAACCCTAAAAGCGGCAGATAAATTTTGCGGGGGAGGCGAGCTAATTTCATACTCAAATACTATATCAGAAACACTTTCAGACTTTAATTTTTTCATAGGATAGCAAAAACAGGTTCCTTTCGGAACCTGTTTTTGGACTTACTAACCGCTTAACTTTCAGTACTGGGAGCGACCCGGTTACTAGTCTAGTTAGCGAAACAGTATCAACTATTCTACGTAGCTTTGAAGCAGTGGTAGTTGAATGTCTTGGCAGCAGCCACACCCACGTAGGTCAAGGTCATGGTTGTTGCGTCCGAGGTCACGATCACGCCAGCAGCTTGACCGATTGCTGCAGCAGCACCGGCATCAGCACCGGAAACTACACAAAGAGGTGCCACCGTATAGGTCTTAGCGAAGGTCAAGACCAAGGCGGTGTTTGCCACCTGGGAGTCAACCCCAATCTGCCCGACTGCGTCGGTCGAGTTAGCAGTGATGGTACCTGTACCAGCACCAGTTGCAGCTGGAGCGCCAGGAGCCGTACCATTAAAGTCTAACTGACCACTACCAGCCAAGATGACACGGCCAGTTGTGGTAGAACCAGTGTTAATGGTGACTGTGTTTCCGTTGGCACCTGCCGCGCCAATAGCGATGTTACCAGTCGTCACAGCACCGGCGATGGTGATGGTACCAGTTGTGACACCAGCGAACATCGTGGTGTTAGCGGTTGTGGTGTTGTCAAACAGTGAGTTTGTACCAGTTGTTTGGGTACCACGGTAAATGGTATTACCAGTAGCAGCCGTAGCGCCAACTGTGTAGACACCAGTCGTTATTGCACCGCCGACCGTAATGTTACCAGTTGTGACACCAGCGAACATTGTGGTGTTAGCGGTTGTGGTGTTGTCAAACAGGGCATTTGTACCAGTTGTTTGAGTACCACGGATGATCGTGTTACCAGTTGTGCCGGCGGTACCGATGGTTACAATACCAGAGGTCAAAGCACCAGCGATGGTAATGTTACCAGTTGTGACACCAGCAAACATTGTGGTGTTGGCGGTTGTGGTGTTGTCAAACAGAGCGTTTGTACCAGTTGTTTGAGTACCACGGATGATCGTGTTACCAGTTGCGGCAGTAGCACCAAATGTGACTACACCGGTAGTGTTACCCGTACCAATATTAAGAGTATTGGCAAAGGCGCCGGTACCAATGTTAACTGTCGAAATAGCACCAGTAGCGATGTTAACCGTCTTAGAGGTTACCGCTGTACCAGTACCAATGTTTACGACGTCAGCGCCAGCTGAAGCACCAGTACCAATGTTAACTGTCTGGCCAGCACCTGTGCTTGCGCCAAAGGTCAGCGCACCTGTGCTTGCGGCACCACCGACAACTAACGTACCAGCGCCGGTTGTGGCAAAGGTTGAAGCACCTGTACCAGTGTTGATGTTAACGGCAGTTGCGCCAGTGACGTTACCGATGGTAACTGTGGCAGCAGCCGCACCAGTAGCGATGTTGACATTAGTTGCCACGCTAGTCACACCAGTCGCAACATTGACTGTCTTAGTCGCGCCGTTACCACTTCCTAAGTTTATGGTATCGGTACCGGTGTTGACGCCACTTGCGACGTTAACCGTGTTACCTGTACCAGCACCGGATGCGATGTTGACAGTAGTTGCACCAGTTGCCAAAGCGCCAGCAATGTTAACTGTCTGGGCTCCAGCGTTAGCAGCACCAGCAACCGTACCGTTGGCAACATTGATTACGCCAGCGGCAATTACGCCACCGCCAATCCAGATGCCACCAGTTGTCAGGCCTTGCCCAACAGACAAGTTACCAGTAGTAACATTCGGGAACAATTGGTTAGGCGCACCTGTTGTCGCACTCAAACCACCATTAATGACGGTTGGGCCGGTCGTGACCCCAGCAGCGCCAAGTGTCAGGCTTCCAGTAGTTGTCAAGCCAGCACCTAGGGTGATTGAACCAGTTGTTACACCAGCAAACAGAGTGTTAGCGGCGGTAGTGCCACCATTTAGAACAGTTGCACCAGTATTGGCAGCCGCTCCGAAGGTCATAGTACCACCGGTTAGGGCAGCACCGAGGGTGATTGAACCAGTAAGTTGGCCAGCAAAGAGGGTGTTAGCCGCGGCTGTACCACCGTTTAGAACGGTTGCGCCGGTCATAGCAGCGTTACCAAGTGTCAATGTTCCAGTTGTCAAAGCACCGCCAATAGCGATGGTTGAAGTCGTGGAGTTATTGAACAAGGTGTTGGCGCCACCAGTTAGGCCACCGTTAAGTACAACGTTGCCTGTCTGGGTAGCAGAACCAACGGTAATCGTACCTGTAGTTTGGGCACCACCGACTGTCAGGTTCCCGGTTGTTAGACCAGTAGCCAGGTTAACCGCACCTGTGGTGATGTTGTTGTAGAGCGCGCCTGTACTTGTAACGGCTGAGCCGTTCAAGGTATTGCCGACAAAGGTTGTGGCATTCAAAGTAGCGAAGGTTGGCGTACCAGTAAAGGTAATTGTGTCAGCAGCAGCGTCACCTAGTGTAACGTTACCCGCAAAGGTTGCGTCATTAGTGACTGCCAATGTACCAGAAACAGCTGTGTTACCAGTTGCACCTATGCTAAAGACAGTTGTGCCAGCAGCGCTGTTGGCATTGAACAGGTTGGCATTACCGCCCGATGAATTTTGAACCGTCAACGGAACAACATTAGCAGTAGGCAGAATGGTTTGAGCTGTTGCGGGGCTCAAAGCAACTGCACCAGCAGCGACAGGCAAGTTCGTGAAGGTTGTACCTGAAGCGAACTTGACGCTTGTTCCGCGAACATCCAGGTTGCTACTTACTATAGTAGCTTGCGGAGCGTTCAAGAACAGCTCACTGTCCGTAGATATGTTCAGCTGGGCGTTATCGAAGATCTTGCTTCCCCCTCTATTGAAGTCGATGGTGTTGGTGTTCCCGTCACCGACGAACTTCCAGAGGTTGTTGCCAAATTCCGAGGCAGCCAAAGCTGGGGCGGCAGCCAATCCAATTAATGCCGCAGCAGAAGCTACTCCTGCCAGGGCCTTTTTACTAAA
>MHQP01000011.1 GCA_001820685.1 Candidatus Sungbacteria bacterium RIFCSPLOWO2_01_FULL_47_32
TGAACACGCGGAAACAAAACGAAGTCCTTTGTCAAAGACAACAAAGCCGGTTGTTTTTTTGATGGCGTCCGGCGGGATTGATTCGTCGGTTGCGGCAAAGCTTTTGATAAACGCCGGATATTACGTCCGCATGTTTTACATCAAAGGATGGGCGCCCGAAGGGCTTGAGTGTCTTGAACCCGCCGAAAAGGAAATGGCCGCGGAGGTTGCGCGGTGCCTCGGCGTTGATTTCGTTCCTATCAATACATGGTCGGAACATTTCTATGACGCCGTTTTCAGCCCGATGCTGAACGGATATCTTGGCGGTATTACTCCGAATCCCGATACGCTCTGCAACCGCGAGATAAAGTTCAGGCTGTTTGCCGACTTTGCATTTTCGCACGGAGCCGACTTCATTGCTTCCGGCCACTATATACGGAAGGCAGAAAGGCCGACGCGGCTTTTGGTCGCGCGCGACCCGGAAAAAGACCAGTCGTATTTCTTATACGACATAGGGTATGGTGTTTTAGAGCGTTCTCTTTTCCCGATGGGAGAATACGTAAAGAAGAATGACACAATTCGCATGGCCCGGGAGTTCGGTTTCCCGGAACGCATTCTGACAAAACGCCCGACGGTCGATATTTGTTTTCTCCTGAAAAAGAAGTCGGAAGAGGGAGATGACCCCGCGCGCATTACAATGGAAGAGCTTTTGCTTCGCGAGGGAGGAAAAAGGGGAATTGTTTTTACACCCGGTCCCATCATACATGTCCGCACTGGCAAGGTTGTTGGAGAGCATAACGGAGTCATGCTTTACGCCGCAACGATTGGCCAACGGAAGGGCATTGGCGTACACGGAGGAAAAACTCCCATGTACGTTGCCGGAAAGGACATTCCGACAAACCGGCTTTTTGTTTCGGATGAACAGTCGAAGTCTTCCGAAGTAATCATACATAATCTGAACTGGATATCGGGAGGCACGCCGAAGCTCCCGGCGCGCCTCAGTGCTAAGATCCGCACTCCGCAGAAGCTACAGGCGTGTTTGGTTGAGGAAACCGGCAGGGATGAATTACGCGTGCGGTTTGATTTGCCGCAAAATTCTGTAGCGCCGGGACAGGCATGCGTCCTCTATGATGGGGAGGTCGTGCTCGGAGGCGGAATTATTGCCGCGTCGGCGTAAACTTTATACAAAGAAGTATCCCGCGTTCGCCATTGGGTAACGCGGGTTTTTTGTTGACACCGTCTAAATTTTATGCTACTGATGTAATCAGGAATTTGAAACCATACTTGGCCAAGGAAGGAAAGAGTGAAACGCATTTCTATCGGATGGTTTTGCTTTCTGTTTCTCGCACTGTTTGTTTCAGGATGCCAGGATCCATATACGGATGCGACTCTGAATATTTCGTTTGGAGAGAAGCGGGAGGCGATGGGTAAGGTGGTCATACTTGAATTGATGGACGCGGGAAATAACCCTGTCATGATGGGCTCACGGGTCGAGCATCTTGCCGTTTTGGGGGCAGAAGGTGCCACGCAGTATTTTGCCATTCCTGTTCCGGGGAGATATCGCATCTCGGTGCTTGTGGGCTGCGGGGCTGACGGATTGCTAAAAAAACCGCTTGCTGTTTTTGAACTTCCGCCTCGGTACAAAAATATTCCGTATGAAGTCATCGTCAGCGATTCGAGGGTTACGGTAAATACCGGAGACCAGTCAAAAGAGCAAAAGTAAGGACCGGAGCACCCGGCCTTTTTTCTTTTGTATACGGCGTCCGGATTCTTTCAGATTTGGTCCGGAGTTGACAATAAATTTAAAAAAGAAGAGAATCCCTGTAGGTATTTCCATGGGCATTGAATTCGGAGGTTTTTGTGAAGGCCAGTGGAGCACGCAAAAAATTGGCTTCGAAAAGAAGTCGCAGGCGAAGCCGGAGACTTACCCGTTCAGGGCTTGTTTCGCCTCTGGCATATGCCGCACGGCAACGGAAGGCCCGCAAAGCGCGAGCCCACAAAGCCCGGCGCAGGCGGGAGCGCTTAAAGAGGCGAAAAGCTGTTTCAAAAAGAAAACATAGATAATAATGTACACCGTGTGCATTCTGTTTTAACGCATACTAACAGATCTCACGGTTTTTCTTTTTTGAAAAACAGATATTGACACCGGTAAAAATGAGTACTATGATGCTCTTGTGTTCTTTTTATAAGCTCGAAAGGGTGTGTACCTATGCGAAAGCTTTTCAGCGCACGTGAATGGTTTTGTTTTGGTTTGGTTATCGCTCTTATGCTTTCGTTGGGGCTTGGGATCATGGTGATTGACGCATATCTGAAGATGCCAGTTTTACGCGTTATTTTGGAGGATGGGAAAGAAGGAGACACCATCGTTCTTTCGCGGCTTGATCGTGCCGACGGCGAGGAAAGACAGCAAACAGGCATCGACTCGAATAAACAAGCAACGTTTCGCGTAATGGCAGGTTCTTCTTGGAAGGTATCAAGAAAGAGCGGCGGGCAGGAAACATATATTGTAACCTACACGGTCGGAAAGAGTATGGAAGGGTACGACCACGTGATTATTGAAGGACACGACGGAAGCATCACAGTTTCTGTCTCAAAGCGAGACGGGTAGAAAATAACAGCCGTCCTCTAGAAACTGGGTGGTTTTGTTTTGTTGACAACGTATCATATCATAGTGTACTTCTTAGAATATCGGTCTTTATAAACAAGGAGAAGTGAATGAAGGGATTGCTTGTTGTTGGTGCCGCTACAGTTCTTCTTTTGGGCATGTTGGGAATGCAGTCAACTGCGCTTGGATTGCACACCACATCCGCTCCTTCAACCAATCCGCAAGGTGTCGGAGTAAATATCGTTTTTGAGGAAAAGAAGGCCGGGGACTATGTTCAGATCGAAGCGACATGGTCTAACGGCTCAGCGAGCTTTTCTGCGTCAGCGGGAGAGGATGGAAAGGGGTACGTGTGTTGTATCGAATATCCGGCTAAAGTTAAAGTCTGGCATGTCTTTCCTGATGGCGCGAAAAGGCTTGCTATGACATTTACCATCTCTGCAAGTGCGGCACCAATCATGAATTATACTATTACGTTACATAAAGACGATGGCATCTCTTTGACAGTAGAAAAAAAGAAATAGTCCCGTTATCGCGGGACTTTTTGTATTTTCTTAAAAAATCTGCTTTAATATCCTCAATGGAAGCAATCGATATCAGAAAAAAATTCTTGAAATTTTTTGAAGAGCGGGGACACACTATTGTTCCCTCCAGCTCCCTCATACCAGACGACCCGTCCGTTCTTTTGACGACGGCGGGCATGCAACAGTTCAAGAAATATTATATGGGCGAGGCGGATCCATATATGACTATTCATCCGTTGACCGCTAAGCCGCTCGGCTCAAAAAGTGCCGCCTCCGCGCAGAAAAGCTTCCGTACTTCCGATATTGATGAAGTTGGGGATGAGGGGCACCTTACGTTTTTTGAGATGCTCGGCAATTTCAGTTTCGGCTATAAGCCCGGCGAGTCTTCTCCAAAAAGCGGATATTTCAAAAAAGGAGCTATCACGTACGCGTTTGATTTCATAACCAAAGAAATGGAACTTTCAATTTCATATGTAACGATATTTAAAGGTTCGGATGCAGTGCCCAAAGACGAAGAATCGCGCTCGGTTTGGAATTCTCTTGGGGTAACAGACGTTCGCGAAGAGGGGATGGAAGACGTGTTTTGGGGGCCGACGGGAACTTCAGGCCCATGCGGTCCAACGACGGAGGTATATTGCAAAACTGTTGCCGGGAAAGACGTCGAAATATGGAATATCGTATTCAACGAGTTCTTCTATCCGGGTTCGCGCGAAGAACTGCTTTCCGGTTCTTCCGGTAAAAAACTGGAGAGCTTGAAAGTGGCCGGAGTGGATACGGGCATGGGGTTTGAGCGGCTTGTCATGATTTCGCAAAAAAAAGCGACAATTTTTGACACGGACCTGTTTGCTCCGCTCCTTGAGCTTTTGTCGTCCGCCGTCGAACTTCGCCATAAGCGCATTATTGTTGACCATCTTCGCGCGATGAGTTTCCTTATAGCCGACGGAGTGCGCCCCTCAAACAAGGAGGCAGGATATGTTTTACGGAGACTCATGAGGCGCGCATTTGTATACGAACACATGTATCAAATTCCTCCTCATGTTTTTGACGCGCTGGTTCACGATATTGTTCACGAATATGGAGAGTTTTATCCGGAATTGCTGAAACACAATGATGATATTCGTGAAGAAATGAAGAAAGAATACGACAAGTTCGCCAATACCCTGAAGCAGGGCGTGAAAAAACTTAAAGAAGTAAAGGAAGATTCTATTACCGCCGAAAGCGCCTTTCGGCTGTATGAGTCGTTCGGGTTGCCGTACGAAATAATAAAAGAGCTTGGTGGAGCGAAGACAGCCTCGCTTACGCGCGAAGCGTTCGACGCCGAATTCAAAAGGCATCAGGAAATTTCGCGCGCCGGACAGGAAAAAAAATTCGGCGGGCACGGCCTTTTGCTTGACACTGGGGAACTTAAGGCGGCCAACGAAGAAGAACTTAAAAAAGTGACCCGACTGCACACGGCGACTCATTTGTTGCAGGCGGCGTTGCGGAAGGTCATCGGATCCGAGGTTCATCAGGACGGCTCGGATATTACGGTGGAGCGTACCCGCTTTGATTTTACGTTTCCGCGCAAACTCACGCCGGAGGAAATAAAGCAAGCAGAGAATGTTGTAAACGAGGTTATTCAAAAAGATATGCAGATGACGCACGAAGAAATGAGTTATGAAGATGCGTTGAAATCGGGGGCGCTCCATTTTTTCAAAGAGAAGTATCCTCTGCGGGTAAGCATCTATACTGTTTCCGATAAAAAAACCGGAGAGGTTTTTTCGAAGGAATTTTGCGGAGGACCTCATGTAACGCATACGGGCGAAATAGGGAGTTTTAAGATAATTAAAGAAGAAGCAAGCTCGGCGGGGGTGAGAAGGATACGCGCGGCGGTTGAAGACAAAAAATAATTTGAACCACAATACCGGCGGAAGCCGGCATTTCGCAAAAAGGCTGTCTTTCATGTGAATTGGCATAGAGTCCGCAATATTGTATAATAAAACCAATGAAGATAGCCTCTTTATTTTCAAATTTTCTTGCGAAAGCCTCACCGGACGTGCGGGTTGTTATTGATATTGGCTCAATGTCGATCAAAACGGTTCTTCTTGAAAAAAGGGGGCGGGATATATGTGTTTTAAAAAAACTTGTTGTTGAGCTTCCTGTCCGGGAAGAAATGCTCTCCATCATAAAGTTCGTCAATGCCTATATCAGGGAAGAACTTTTCAAAATAATCAAGGATCTTCACCGCGTTCCCAAAAAAATAACCATAGGATTTTCAGGCGACTATCTCGAGAATTCCATTGAAGCCATTGCGGTCGAGCGCCCGCATAAGTCGAGAAACATTTCTGAAGAAGAGGTTGCGGCAATTTTTAAAAAAAGCCTTGGAGAGATAACGTCCCGCCGGGAAGGGATGCTACTTGTCGACTCGTTCCCCGTACGGGTGCTTGTCGACGGCTATGAAATAGAGGACGTCTATAAAGACATGAAAGGGCAGAGGATCGGGGTATATATTTTCGCTTCGTTCATGAAAAAAGAGCACTGGGAGCAGTTCAAGAACTTAGGCCACATTCTTGGGGGAATCCCGATAAAATTCGTTTCAAACCAGTTTGTGAACGCTTTTTCCATTCCAAAGGTGCTTAAGGCGAACGAAGCGCTACTGATAGACGTCGGCGCCCGCGCTACGGAAATATCGCTTGTGCGGGGCGGGAGGATATATTCGATAGAACGTTTTTTGTTTGGCGGGCATACAATTACCAAAGCCATTGCGAAAGCTCTTGATGCGGAGTATGCGGACGCTGACAGCATAAAACGCCAATATCAGGAGCAGGTATTGCCTCAATCGGTCGTTTCAAAAATAAAAGGAGCCGTAGACGAAAGCGTCGCATCGTGGCTGAAAGAGTTCATTTCCGCGCTTTCGCTTGATCCCCACCTCATGATTCCCGATAACGTGTTCATTTTCGGTGGAGGAGCTTTTTTGCCGGAACTTCGCGCGGTACTCGAAACCGGAGAATGGACGAAAGGATTTTCCTGGAAGCAAAAAACCAATATTTCATTCCTTTCCGCGGAGAATATTTCGCACGGCCTTCTTGAGGAGGCAAAGCTTACCGGATTCAATGAGATATCGTTTCTGTCTCTCATCTATTATTCTTATTTTGTCAGCTGAGTTTTGCGATAACTCCGCGTTCTTCCATGACACTCTTTAAAGACAATACCGACCCTGAAGAAAATCAAAAAAAAGACCATCGCGACCATGGCTTTTTAGACGGTGTTGCGTTTAAGCAGGAACGCATCGTTTCCGATATTATTCCTGGTCCGAAACGCACCGTGAGGGTCCAAAACACAGAGCCGGAACAGGAGGAAGAAAAAAACTCCCGGAATTTTCTCAAAAATATCCGTAGTTACTCTGGAAAAACAAAAAAGGGAGCCGCGGAAAAAGCCCGCGAAGCGCGCGAAGAAACGCGCCGAATAGATCTCCACCGATTCGTGCGCCCGGTGTCTCAGCCGACGGTTCACGAGCGGGAAGAGATTGTTGAACTTGAGCACGTTTCAAGAGTTTCGCGGGAACGCGAATTTACGCCAAAAATAATTCCGACATTACATAGCAAAAGGCTCAAGGAGGAAAGAGAAGAAGAAATAATCGAGGAGAACATTCCTGAAATCCTCGCGGAGAAAAAGAACAAAAGTGATGCTTTCGGAAAAGTTGCGGCCGGCGTTTATGGCGTCGCAAAGAATTTCCAGCCGGAAGCCGGACAAAAGAGCATCCGCGTGCGCCTTATTATAGCGCTTTTGGCCCTCAGCATCCTTGTCGGCGGATTTTTTATCTTAACATCCGTTTTTTCTTCAGCCGTCCTGAAACTCCGTCTCAAGGTCGTCAATACCCCGATAGAGCCCGTTTTGGTCTCTGCTGACCCGAAGGCAACGGCTATTAATATTACGACCAAAAAACTTCCGGGTCTTTATGTTGAAACGACAAAAACCGTTTCAAAAAGTTTCGAACCAAAAACGGCAAAATTTGCCGAAAGCAAGGCGCACGGAACGCTCACGATATACAACGAATACAGCTTTGCTCCGCAGACACTCGTTGCCAATACCCGCTTTCAGACGAAATCCTCGGGGCTTATTTTCCGCCTTGAGAAACAGGTCGTCGTGCCGGGCGCAAAAAAGAACGCTTCCGGGGGGCTTGCCCCGAGCACCATTATGGTGGCTGTTGCGGCGGACACAGCGGGAGAAAATTATAACATCGGGCCAACTGATTTTACCATACCGGGATTCAAAGGAACTCCCCGGTACCAAAAAATATATGCCCGTTCAACCGATAAATTTTCCGGCGGATTCAAAGGGAATGGATTTGTTGCCGGAGACGCCGAAATAAAAACAGCCGAGGAGGCGGCAACCGCGCAAGTTTTTGAGGATGCAAAAAAGGATCTTACATCAAAAATTCCTCCGGGCTTTGTTATGATAAACGGGGCCCGCGAGATACGCATTACGCGCGTTTCAAAACCGCGTCCGGGAGAAGCCGGCACGGCATTTGTCGTATCAGCGGACGCAACGGCAGGCATGCTCATTTTCAAAAAGGAAGATATCTTGACACTTCTCTCAACGCTGTTCCTTAAGCCGGAGCAAGGAGAAGAAATTCTTGCCGATAAATCCGATATTTCATACACAAAAGCGGTTTTTGACTTTGATACGCGACTTCTCTCGTTCACTCTTGCTGGGAATCTTGTTATCTCGACTCATGTTGACCCCGAGGTGGTGCGCAAAAGCCTTGTTGGGCTTTCGGTGCTGCAGGCGGAGGGTCTTCTGAAGTCGCGCCCCGAATTTACCAACTTTACGCTTGATGTGGCTCCGTTGTGGGCGCGTTCGCTTCCGTCGAAACCTGAAAAAATAAAAGTTTCATTTGATGAATAACGGCTCGAGGGGCTTCTTTCAGGAAACTCTTTTTTTAAGGGGGCATAGTACTCTTGACTTTTTTTAGGCTTCGAGTAAACTAGTTATATTGCTTATTTTTGCTTGAAGTTTCGCTCTTTCCGCACGATACGGACAACGGCTTCAAGCCGTTTGTTTTATAGTGTTTAAGCCATTTTTTGGCTCTAAGGATGGAAAAAAGGGAAAAAGAACGTATATATAAAGAAGGAATAGTTGAAGAGGCATTGCCGGGAACGCTTTTTCGTGTAAAATTAGCCGATGGGAACGTGGTTCTTGCTCATTTGGCCGGAAAGCTAAGGCTTAACTACATCCACGTTTTGCCGGGCGACAAAGTCAGGATAGAAGTTTCTCCGTACGACGAAACAAAAGGAAGGATAGTCCTTCGCATGAAATAGCCACCCGTCTGTCATAATTTTCTTCACTAAGGAGGCGACCGCGAAATTCCCCAACCATAAAGCCGTATTCGGCAATTCGACTCCCTTTGAGTTCAGAAAATCACGACCAGACTTGTTCAGGGGTGAACAAAAGGAAAGAATTTTAGTGCTTATTTAACAAAAGAGCAAATGAAAGTACGCGCGTCGGTAAAGAAAATTTGTATGAAATGTAAGATCGTCCGCCGCAAAAGGCGTATTTTTGTCATTTGCTCGACCGCAAAGCATAAACAGCGGCAAGGCTAGCGCGGTTAGAATTTAGGATTTAGATTTTAGGATTTTAACAGCCATGCGCATCGTCGGAACAAACATTCCTGATAATAAAAAGATCGGCATCTCGCTTCGGTATATTTTTGGCGTCGGTCCGGCGCTTGCTTTGCAGATAGTCCGCCAGGCCCAAATTAATCCCGACAAAAAGGCGATCGAATTGACGCCGGAAGAAATAAACCGGGTTCGCGACATCATCGAAAAGAATTTTAAGGTAGAAGGAGACCTCCGGCGCCAGATCATGATGAACATCAAGCGCTTGAAAGAAATAGGCACATACCGCGGCCATCGGCACATCAGGGGACTTCCTGTCAGAGGGCAGAGGACAAAGACGAATTCGAGAACCCGCCGCGGGAACACAAGAAAGACGATGGGTTCCGGAAGGAAGCCATCAGCATCCCCCACTTAAAACGAAACCGAAATTCCAAATCCGAAAACTTTTGGATTTTGGAGCTTCGAGCCTGTTTAGAATTTCGATATTAGAATTTCGAATTTTATAAGGAAATATGGGTAAAAAACGAATTAAGGAAAAATCGGAAGAAGAATCAAAGGACGGAGCCGCGAAAACCGGAGCCGAGCCTTCGCGTTCGGCAACGCGTTCTGTTGCGCGCGGAATTTTTCATATTCAGGCAACCTATAACAATACTCTCATCAGCATCACCGACGAAAAAGGGAATGTGCTGGCGGCTTCTTCGTCCGGAGCCATCGGGTTTCGGGGGACAAAGAAGTCAACTCCGTACGCGGCGGCTCGCGTTGCCGAGGTGCTTTCCGAAAAAGTTGCCCGCATCCAGATGCCGGAAGTCGTAGTGCTTGTCAAAGGGGTTGGCTCGGGGCGGGAATCGGCAATTCGCGCGTTTGTAAACAAAGGATTTAACGTTGTTTTAATAAAGGACATTACGCCTATTCCCCATAACGGCCCGCGGCCGAAAAAAGCTCGCAGAGTATAATAAAAATACCGCACCTATTCGTAGATTAGCATTATTTATATGGCAAAAGTTTTGGAAAAAGTTGAGCGGAGACTCGGAGAAAAACTCTTTTTAAAAGGGGAGCGTTGCGCTGGCCCGAAATGCGCGGTAACGCGCAGGCCGTATCCGCCTGGGGCGCATGGGAAAGGAGCAAAACGTGGAGGAAGAAGGGGAGGAGGGTCGCAGTTTGCGGTTGAGCTCCGCGAAAAACAGAAAGTCCGCTATCTCTACGGTCTTCGGGAAGCAATGTTAAGACGCTATTTTGAAGAAGCGCTTCGCGACAAGAAACACCCGACCGGAGACGCGCTCATCAACATGCTCGAAAAAAGGCTCGATAATGTCATGTTCCGTGCGGGGCTTGCTCCGTCGCGCAATACCGCGCGCCACCTTGTAAGCTATGGGCATGTTCTCGTGAACGGCCGCGCCGTGAATAAGCCGTCCTACATTGTGCGCAAAGGCGACGTCGTGGAACTCAAGCAGAAAAGTTCTTCCAACGACAAGATTCTCACGGAGACGCAAAAAGCCATGCTGAAAAAATTCGCCGCACCGTTATGGATGAAGTTCAATGTGGACGACCTGAAGATAGAGATCGTTTCCCAGCCCTACGACACCGACCTCCGGATAGACCCGAAAATGCGTTCAGTCGTCGAGTTCTACTCGCGTTAATCGCTAACAAGCAGCCAATCGTTTATAAAAAATAATTTTTTTTGTGAAGTGCCGGATATACATCAATGAGGTTCATGGACAAGAGTGGTTCACAATTCATTGAGCATTTCGGCATTTGGTATTTATGATACCATTACCCCAAAAACCCAAGGTCATCCTTGAGGAGGGAAACCGGGGAGTCTATGAGATCGAAGGACTCTATCCCGGATATGGACATACGCTCGGAAACTCGCTCCGACGCGTTTTACTGTCGTCTTTGAGTGGTGCCGTTATCACATCCGTAAAAATAGAAGGCGCATCCCATGAATTTACCACTATTTCGGGAGTGCTTGAGGATATGGTTGAGATAGTCTTGAATTTAAAACAGATACGCTTTAAGATGCACGGCGATGGCCCGCACACGATTTCAGTCGATGTCAAAGGAGAGCGTGAAGTAACATCATCCGATTTTACGCTTCCTTCCCAGCTTGAACTTGTTACCCCGGACGTGCACATCGTGACCGTAACGGACAAAAAAACGAATTTTAAAATGGACGCCGAAGTCGAAGTCGGCCTCGGATATCAGTCGGTTGAATCCAGAAAAAAGGAAAAAGTGGAGATAGGGGCGGTAGCGCTCGATGCTTCATTTACGCCGGTGCGCGCCGTCAACTATGAAGTCGAGAACATGCGCGTCGGAGACCGCACTGATTTTAACAGATTGCGTTTGCATGTTGTGACCGACGGTTCGCTTTCGCCGCGCGAAGCCCTCAAAGAAGCGGCTCTCATTCTTGTAAGCCAGTTCCAGGGAGTTGTCGAGATTTTCACCGAAGGGTCTGAACCGTCGTCCGAGGCGAGCGAAGAAGCGGTACTAGAAGAAGGCGGAGAGGAAGGGGAAGAGGAAGAGGTTTCAAAAAAGAAAATAGAAGACCTTGACCTTTCAACCCGAACGATGAACGCGCTAAATGCAGGCGGTGTTAAGACCGTAGGCGTGCTTACAAAAAAAACCGAAAAGAAGCTGAAAGAGCTTGAAGGGCTCGGCGACAAGGGAATTCAGGAAATCAGGCGCGAACTCGGGAACCTCGGCCTCACATTAAAGGACTAACGCTCGCAATTATTTTTTTCTTCACGCCTCCAGTGTAAATTCTTGTATGACCCCACCGCCAGCCCGATGAAGAAAAATTTCATTGCTTCGCTGAAACATAACTAAGGAATTAGGATTATAATATGCGTCATTTGCAAAAAGGCAGAAAATTTGGGATGGTCAAGAAAGTCCGCACGGCATTCATCAAAAGCCTTGCTTCTTCACTCATCATGCGCGAGCGTATTCGAACAACGCTTGCGCGCGCAAAAGAAGTCCGCCCATTCGTTGAAAAACTTGTAACGCACGCAAAAGGGGCAACTCTTGCAAAACGGCGCCTCGTCAGAAGCGCTCTTCCGGCGGATGCGGCGAAAAAGGTTTTTGACGAAATTGCGCCACGTTTTAAGGAACGGAGCGGTGGATATACCCGCATCATACGCCTAGGAAGGCGCCTTTCCGATTCCGCCGAAGAAGCCATTATAGAATTCGTGGACTAAAATCATTTATGGAACAATCATTCGACGCAAAAGGAAAAATACTCGGGCGTCTGGCAACTGAAGTTGCCAAGGTTTTAATGGGGAAAAATTTCCCGGACTACGCGCCGAACAAAGCGCCGAAAGGGAATGTGAATGTCTCAAATATCGACCACATTGTTGTTACCGGCACAAAACTGCGGAATAAAAAATACTATCACCACTCCGGATACATCGGAAACCTTAAAACAGTTAGGCTTGAGGAGCTCATGAAAAAAGATTCGCGGAAGGTTTTCTACAAGGCGGTCTGGAACATGCTCCCAAAAAACCGCTTGAGGAGAGTGAGGATGAAGCACCTAAGGCTTTTTAAGGGGAACGCTCAATAATTTTTACATAGTACAATGCCAACAAAAAAAACAGCAGAAAAAACAACGGAGCCGAAAGCAAAAAAAGAGCCGAAAGAAAAAAAGGTTCCGGCTAAAAAAACGCCCAAAGCCAAAGAGCCGGCCGTATTAAAGGTGGCTCCCGAAGTTGTCGTCGAAGAAAAAAGGCCCGAGGCCGAGGCGGCTACCCCGGAAGCAGTTCAGGAAACTCTTGCTATTGGAGAAGAAATGTTTGCCGAAGGAGCGGAAGACCCGAATAAGCCCGACCGCTACTGGGAGGCGGTAGGCAGGAGAAAAACGGCGGTTGCGCGTGTCCGCCTGTTTACCCGGGGCGACAAAGGAATTATTGTGAACAAAAAAGCGTACGGAGATTATTTCCAGTGCCTTGAAGACCGCGTTGTTGTTGAAGATGCTCTAAAGAAAATGAAATCGTTTGAGCGGTTCCGTGTAACAGTCAAAGTTTCGGGTGGCGGAATTCACGCTCAAGCCGAAGCGTTGCGCCACGGCGTAGCCCGTGCCCTCACAAAATTCAACCCTGACTTTAGAAAGCGATTGCGCAGAGCAGGATACATGACCCGCGACCCGAGAATGAAAGAGCGCAAGAAATTCGGACTCAAAAAGGCACGCAAAGCGCCACAGTGGGCAAAACGCTAGATGAGCCCTTCAGTCCACTTGTCCTATTGAGCACTGTTTAAGCCCCGTTTTGAGCGGGGCTTAAAAATTAGAAATCATATGGCTCAAAATCCTGTCCGATAATGATTCAGTCCGCAAAGGAGAAAATGAGAATCTTTACCAGGCCGTTAGAAAGGGTAAAAAATGGAGCTTACTGCCCGCATAACCTTTACAAAGGAAATCTAAAAACCGCCTTCGGGCGGTTTTGCATTACCCCTATTTCCTTATTGTCTAATTCGCGCGAATAAGCAAATAGCTCTAGCCAATGTTAACGCGTATTGAACGGTCGTTCAAAAATCGTTAACATTGAAAAAGGGGAGGGTCAGGAGCTATTTCATAAAAAATTTTTCCTGTGGCCATCAAGAAGAGAAATGCTTTTACGTTTTATTGACTCGATAATCTTGCCATGGTACTTATGAACTGACGCCAGATCTTTGTAAGGAGAAACCATATGGGATGGCCGAGGCGGCTTGTGCTGGTTCGTCATGCGGAGTCTGAAGGAAACATAAAAACGGCGGACGAGCGCGCGGGTTACGGCGTTTCCACGCACGCGTATTCACTGACGGAACGCGGACGATATCAAGCAAAATTAACCGGAGAATATCTTTGTAATCGCTTTGGCGATTTTAACATCTACTACGTCTCGTATTACACCCGCTCAAAAGAAACAATGAAAATTATGTATCCAAAAGCCCGGGTGTATGAAGACCCCAGGCTCGCGGAAGGACAGCGCGGCATTTATCACACGATGACCGAAGACCAAATACGTCAGTGTTACCCCGGGGAGTTAGAGCGGAAAGAAAGAGAGGGCCTGTTTCATTATCGGGCGCCGGGTGGCGAAAATTGGCCCGATATTGAAATGCGGATCCATAGTTTTCTTGGTACGCTGAATAGAGATTACGACGGCCAAAACGTTTGCATTGTCGTCCACGGCCATTGGCTGATATTGTTCCAGCGTCTCGTTCACCACTTTTCGATTGATGAGGCGGTCAGGCGATATAAAAATGCTGTCGCAAAAAACGCGTCGGTCACGATATATGATGGCATGGTCAGAGACGGAAAATCCCACCTAGTCTTACGGGATGAAAATATCGTTCCGTGGGAGGGGAGAGTATAATTGCGGAGGTTCTCCGCTTTTTTGTTTTTATGCAATACAAGGAAGAAGTTTTAAAGTAACTTTGCCGGTGGTTTCCTGCGTTGTACCTCGTATGAGAAAGTTCATTGATAAGCGAGTAGGAAAGATGCGAGCGGCAATCGTGGGTTCCGGGAAGGTGAGCGCTGAACATGCGAAAGCGTACGGCGCGTGTGGTGTGGAGGTTGTAGCAATATGCAGTAGAACAAAAGAATCTGCCAGACGGAAAATTAATGAACTTGGCATATCGGCGGTTTCTTATGATAACCTTGAGCTAATGTTGGCTAAGGAGCAGATTGATGTCGTATCTATTTGCAGTCCTCCGGAACTGCATGCCAAACAAACTATACTGGTTGCAAAACATGGCGTTCACATCGCAATAGAAAAACCGGTTGCTTTGAGCAGAACGGAGTTGAACGAAATGCTGGACGCGGTGTCTCAAAACGGCGTGAAGACAATAATTGGATTTGTTTTGCGCTGGAGTGATCTTGTTTTGAATATTAAACAGCGCTATCTCAAAAATATTGGTGAATTATTTTACCTCGAGACAGACTACTGGCATGGCTCTTCTCATGAAAAAGGGCATACCATCCACGAATATGGAACCAGAGGAGGCCCAATCGGAGCATTTATTGGCGGAGGATGCCACGCTGTTGATATGGCGCGATTTTTGTCTAATTCCAATATTATTGAGGTTACTGCCGTAACGCCGCGCCGGGAGGAGCAGGGACTGCAACGAACCACCGCTGCACTGGTTAAATTCGAAAACGGCATAGTAGGAAAAATATCCGCAACTGATGAAGTCTTCATGCCGTATGTGTTTAATATCTCTTTATTTGGTAAAGAAGGCGCAATACAACTGAACAAGTTTTATTCAAAACGCTCTCTGTCAAAAACATACGAGATTATTCCCGGCACAGTTCCCGATAGCGGCGCGGTCTGGCATCACCCATTTCGTGGAATGATACAAGAGTTTATTGACTGCATTAGGGAAAATCGGGAAACCTCTTGTAGTTTACGTGATGCTGTTAACACGCATGCGGCGTGCTTTGCTATTGAGGAGTCAGCGCGCCGTGGAGGAGAAAAAATATGCATCCGATAAAAACAGGTTATTTTCTTGATTTCGACCACACCCTCTTTAATACGGACGAATTTTTCCATAGAGATGTGAGAGATTCCTTTCTTCGCTTCGGGATTGACGCAAAATGCTGGGAGGAGAGTTATCTGGCTGTGTGGCCGACGGGATACGCGCTTGAAAAGCATGTTGAAGAGATTTGCCGGCGGTCTGGCGAAAAACTGCCGCTTAATGAGATGAAACAAATTGTGCGGGACTCATTTTCAGACTTGAGCCGGTATCTTTTTCCCGATGTAGTGCCTTTTCTTGAAGCGGCAAAAGAAGCGGAGGCGTGGCTGGGCCTCTTATCGTTTGGCGACGAGGGGTGGCAGCGGTATAAAGTAACAAGCTCCGGCATTGATACCTATTTCGACCAAATGTTTTTTACCGCGGGGGAGGGCAGGAAAGCGGAGGTCGTTTTGGAACACGCACGGGAGTTTCGGCGCATAGTTGTTGTCGACAATAGTTCAGATGAGCTCGACAGAATAAAGGACGCGGTGCCGGATGCGCGGACTATATATATGAATCGGGTTCCGGACGAACTCACTCTGCCTGATAGCGAGGTTTCCCGGCTAAAGTTTTTGGAGGCCCGGAGATACGCGGGGAAAGTATCGCGCTACTGGCACGATGTTTCAAAAACATTACATGGTATACTAAGCGTATGAACATAATTCGAGCTGAAGCGCCAACACGTATTGATCTTGCCGGGGGAACACTTGATATTCATCCGATTTTTTTATTCCACCAGCCGGCGTTAACCATAAATATCGCAATAAATATACGCGCGAAGGTCGCGATTGAGCCAAGCGAAAAAACGCAGATAATCTCGCAAGACCAGGGCGTGTCCGCCTTCTGGGACGACCCGCGGCGTATTTCGTGGGAAGAGCACCCTCGCCTGGAACTTATTTTGCGGATTATTAAATCATTTAACCCAACAAAGGGTTTTAAACTGACAGTAAATTCGGAAGCTCCTGTCGGCTCCGGTTTGGGCGGTTCTTCCGTCATTGCTATAGCCCTTACGGCCGCTCTCGCCCGGTGGCTTGATGTCAGTTTTTCACAAGAAGAACTTGTGGACTATGCGAAGTCCATCGAAACGCAAACAATCAAGGTTCCCACAGGGTATCAGGACTATTGGGGCGCGGTGTATGGTGGGGTTCATTCGTATGAGATGGGGCTCAATGGCAAGCTAAAACGCACAGCTCTTGGTTCAGATGCTTTTCATCGCGAACTTGAGCGCCATATAATGCTTGTATATGTCGGCAAGCCGCACTTTTCGGGGACGAACAATTGGGCCCTTTTCAAACAGCATATTGACGGCGAAAAAGCGACGGTGGAGTTTTTTGAGCGTTTGAAAGAAAATGCTCTTCTTATGAAAGAGGCCCTGCAAAAGGAAAGCCTTGAGAATGTAGCAGACGCCTTAAACAAAGATTGGAACACCAGGAAAACAATGTTGCCGACAATGACCACGCCGGAAATTGAAAAACTGGTAACCGAAACATTCAAAACAGGAGCTTTTGCCGCTCGTGTGTGCGGAGCCGGCGGCGGCGGCTGTACTCTTCTTCTAGTTGAACCAAAAAAGCGAGAGGAGACAACGGCCCTCATTCAAAAAATGGGCATGCAAATACTTCCGGCAAAAATATCGGAACGCGGAGTGTCAATAGAAATATAAGAAGGAAGTTAATATTATGCCATATGCGGTGGCATCTTTTATTCTTATCGCTCTTGGTTTTTTGGGAACGTTCCCGCCCTTTTTTCTGCTGTTCGAGTAGGGTGTTTGCTAAATTCTTGGTCTTAATAGATTTATAAAAAGTAGGGTCAGAGAGCAGTTTGCGAAAATTTTTTTGAAACTTAAAACCGCCCCGATGAACATCGGGGCGGTTTTTGCGTTGGTGCCGGAATCTGCGTGCGTGTATTGCAGATAAAGAGTTCTTAAAAACGAGCCAATAACAGTGATACAAAACAAACCAAGGTATTGTCAAATAGCATGATTTATGCTATTTTACATTCAGTTCATTTAACAAGGGGCCAAAATAATGAATAAACCGGTTTGCCCTCTGACTATAGGAGTTGTTGGCGGAACTTGGAATAAAGAAGGTGGACGCGAATCCCATTACATGGAAAAGTTTGAAAATGAGCTTGTGGAAGCCGGGGCAACGGTTTGGTCGTTCAATGGCGGCTCATACGATACATTATCAGAAATTCTCCATGATTCGCCGCTATCGTCGTGTCGTGCGATTATCTGGGCGGCGAATGTCCCCAACAATCTTCCCAAGCAACGGAATGTTAAGGAACTATATCCCCACACTCTTTTTGTCGCCACAAAACGGAACAACGGCGAATACAGTTTTCAAGAACTTGTGAATCGCGCTCTCGGACAGAAAGCGAACCTCGTGGTTGAGTTTGATAGCCGGGAGTTACCATACTACGCGAGGATTTTTGATCCGCTCGGCGTTGTTTGGCAAGATTATACGCACGATATCGCAAAATTGGCCCGTGCCCTTGTCCTGCGGCTGACCGAGCTCGGGGCATTTACCCGCAGGCAGACGCTTCAGGCTGACCCAGAACCTCTTGATGTTCCCTCGCACCCGGAATTTTTCCAGCTTGTAAAAGAATATGCGGATGTGTTCCACTCGCTGTTACAGCCAGCACCAGGTGTCACGCGTTTTCTTGGGAACACCTCATTTCGTTGCGGGCGCGGATTTCCGTCTCTGCGGGGAGGTACCAGCGAACAGATTTTTGTTTCCCGGCGAAATGTCGATAAGCGCTTTATAGAACCCTCGGCATTTGTTGCTGTGGAAGCCCGCGACGGCACGGTTGTCTATTGGGGGCCGAACAAGCCGTCGGTAGATACGCCGATTCAAGTTGCGCTTTACCGGGAATTGTCGGCAATACGGTTCATGCTCCACGGGCACGTATACGCTGAGAATGCTTCATATACAAAGAGGCCGGTTCCATGCGGCGCGCTTGAAGAAATAGATAAAATTCTCGCGCTCATTCCTGACCGGAACACATGCTTTGCCACGGTGAATCTGCTTGGGCACGGATGCCTCATTATGGCGGATTCGCCGGAAAAATTTATCGGTCTGCCGTTTATCGGACGGCCTATGCCGGAAATTATTACGTCCTGAATACTTCTACCCGTACGGTTTTCCGTACGGTATTTTTTTAAAATATTTTATCTGGTTATTTGTGCGGCTACCGGAGATTTTTACGGTAGCGGGCCGCTACGGATTACTCTCGAAGCACGAACCGTATCCTCGAGTTTTTTGTTTTCATAGCGGAATATGGTATCGTGATGCTATGTTTATCAAACAGCGAAATAAATTATTCAAACTGAAAACGCCGAGATCTCTTAAGCTGGTCTATGCGTGGGGCAAGGGTCTCGGGCTTTTTTCCAATAAAAATTTCAGGAAAGGGGAAACAGTTATTCATTTCAAGGCGGACAAGAAACGGAGTCAGGAGCCGTTTCTACAAAGATTTTCTCGCTTGCTCTGTCCACTCTCTGGCGGGACTTGCGTCGCGCCGCGCGTTTTGGAGAGAAAATAAAAAAACCGTCTCAAAAAAGGAGCGGTTTATTTTTTGAATTCGACGTTTATAATCTCTTCTGGTGTTTGTTTATACCACTCTGAAAGATGCTCGCGCGCGATAAGGCGGTGTCGGCGAACACACTATGCTAGAAGCGGAAAATTATCTATTGTGGCGAGGGTTTGTTTGTATCATAATACACAATAATGAAGGAACTATTGCTTGCAATTCATATTGGTGGGGCGGTTGTGACGGGGGCTGTTGTTGCCGCAAGTTTCGCCGCTCTTGCCGGAGGGGGGGCTCGGTTTTATCGGCGTCTTGCTTTGTTCGTCGGATTGGGCGGCGGATTTCAGCTTGTGTCCGGCGCTTTACTGGCGCTTGTTTCGAGTGATACCGTCCTTTCTTTTTGCTCGCGCATAGGCGTCTATGCGTTCGTAGTGCTTGCCACAGAGGCTTTTTTAGCACTCGCCATGCGCCGCTCGAAGGAGCGTTTTCCGAAAAAATTTGCTCTGTATCCTCTTGGCGCGGGAATGGCCGTCTCCCTCATGGCTGTGGCGGTGCTGGCTTTCAGATAACTACGTCCGTTCTCAATAAAAAATTCCCCAAGAGGGGGATTTTGTGTTAAAAACAAGAATTAAAGCGGCAGGGAGAAGATCGAGGTTCCATCCCCCCAGAAAAGTTTTTGATTCCTATTGCTGTAAAAGAAATTTTCAACGGGAGCCTGAATAAGCTTTTTTATAAAAAATCCTCCGCGGCCGTCAATGTCGGAAACAAAGAGTCCGTTTTGGGTTTGTGTTAAAACATGTTCGCCGTCTCCTCCATACCATACTGCTTTCGCGATACGTTCTCCCGGCGCGGGAATTTTGATGTGAGTATTCTTTACGCGAAAGGGCTGATACTGCTCGTCGTCAAGAAGAATAATATCAAGCTCGCTTTCTTTCCAGTATAAAAGTTTTTTGCCGTCTTTGCTGAATTCCGCGCCTAAAACCCCTCCGTCAACCGGCTCTATTTCAAGCTCCTCCGAGCGTGCGATAAAAAGGCCGTTCAGCTCATCAATGAGAAATATTTCATCATTCGACGATTTGCCCATTTTTGCCATACCCGTGCTTGAAATAAAAGCTCCCTTTCTCCCAAGCGTTGCGATATTCTTTCCTTCAAGATCGGTCTGGGCGAAAAATCCGTTTTTGAAAAGCACAAGAATACTATCCGCGGCGATGCTGTATGAATTTATGTTTTCCAATATATCCTGGACAGTAGCTGTTGCGGGGCTCTTGAGCGGAAGTTTTGAGAGCACTCCGGCTTCATCAAACACGAAAATATTCGAGCTATTCGCCGGGTTGAGGGATGCGGAAACTGTTTTATAGGTTCCTGATTTTGCGCCGGGCCCTTTGCGGAAAACTGTTTCCGGAACAGAGAAAATGCTTTTTGCCCCTGCAAGCGTCAGATCTTTTACGGCAAATAATCCGCCAAATTCCCGCAAAAGAATTTGCCGGGAATCCTCCCCCCATTCCACCCCGAGAGTGTTTTTTCCCGGGACAAGGTCTCCTCCGTCGGTGGCTCCGGAATCGGTCCGTACGAGCCGGACAGTTCCCTTTGCCTTCTCACGGACGGTTGTCTGCGACTCGTCTGGGGAAATGGAAATGAGCGAAAGGTTTGTTGAGCTTGAAGCTCGAAAAAGGGCCGCTGGGGTTTTTGCGACGTCCGGCAGAAGAAGAATATTTCTTACTTCGGTAACCCGCTCTTCGGCGACCGGCAACGTTTTGTGCCACGGCACGAACCCGCCCTTTTCTACGCGGATGGCGTGTTCTCCGGGAGCAAGGTCGGAAACAAGCGCTCCTTTTGAAAGAAAAGAAGTTTCCCGGTAGAGAAGTCCGTCAAGAAATATCTTAATGCCCGTTTCGTTTGATGATTTCAAAAAAATGGCGCCGGTTTTTACAAAATTGCGGTTTTTGAAGCTTACCGTATAGCCTTTTGAATACAGGAAAAGGAAGGGCGTGATAGCGAGAAACACCAGGAGCGATACGTAAAAAAATACGCGTCGTTTTGTTTTTGATAAAGCCATGTTTTTTGCGGGTTCTGCGTGGCAGGCTTGCAGAATACATCCTCATAATACCCCGTTTCCGGGCAAAATTAAATGCCTCGAAAGAGGCACTGTTGATTTGGATTAAGGCATTTCCAAGACGTTTCGTGGTACGGGAGCGGATACGAACTTTTCGTATCTCTCTTTTGCAAGCCTTATTCCGACTTTATTGCAATACGGCGACTTGAGGTCAAACTCCGGGAGCGCCTTGCGCGCTTCCAGGATACGCAGGGTTCGCTTATAAGTAATATACGTTTCGTTTCCGGCCTGGGTTATAATCAAGAGGAAAACTCCAGCATACATTACGAGGAATGCGACTAACCCAAAAACCGCCCCCCACAGCGTTTCCTTTAGGCCGTGCTTCACAATCTGGAGTCAGAGAAGCACATCAATTGCCATAAGAACATAGCCCAGCCAGGGTTGCGCGATTTCTAATGGCGCAGAGAAGATAAGCGCGAAAGCCATATTTCATGGGAGTGTTCTCCCCATGTTCAGAATATTCAGTTTTTGATTGGGGAACTGAGCGATATTTAAATACTAACATAATTTTAGAAAAAGTCAATAGTTACAACAGAAGCCATTTGTCTTACTATTAAGCCATTATGGCGGAAAAATTCATTATTGAGGGCGGAAAAAAGCTTGAAGGGATTGTCCGGGTCAAGGGAGCCAAAAACTCCGTAGGCAATCTTTTCATGGCAACATTGCTCACGGATGAGCCGTGCGTTCTGACGAATGTTCCGAAAAACAAAGAGACCGATATTGCCGCAGAGCTTGCCGGGCATATCGGAAGTATTGTTGAACGCGAAGGGAACATTGTCCGTATTCACACGCCCGAAATAAAAAATTTCCGCGTGAGCGAACTTTCTCGCAAAAACCGCATACCCATTTTGGCGTTAGGACCGCTTCTTTCGCGGGCGCATGAGGCCGAAGTTCCGCTTTTGGGCGGGGATAAAATCGGGCCGCGTCCCGTTGATTTTCATATTGGAGCTCTTGAAAAGCTTGGCACGGAAATTACCATTACCGATTTCGCCTATGCCGCAAAGACAAAGGGCCTTACGGGCGGGGCGATAGCGCTTCCATATCCGAGCGTCGGGGCAACGCAAAACATACTTCTTTCTACGGTGCTTGCTGAAGGCTTAACAACACTCACGAACGCGGCAATTGAGCCGGAAGTGGTTGACCTCATCAAAATGCTTCGGGGGATGGGAGCTCTTATCGAGGTTGACGCAAACCGCGCTATTAGAGTTGAAGGAGTTCAAAAACTTCGCGGCGTAAAGCACCATCTTATACCCGACCGCCTTGAGGCGGCCTCGTTTGCCATAATGGCGATTGCAACAAACGGGAACATTCTTGTCGAAGACGCGATGCAGGAACATTTGGCTCCTCTTCTTAATGCGATACGGAAAATAGGAGGAGAATATTCCATAGAAGAAACCGGAATCCGTTTTTACCGGAAGGACTCGGGAAGTCCGCACCTCCTTTCTCTACATATAGAAACCGATACATATCCCGGCTTCGTTACCGACTGGCAGCAGCCATTTGCCGTACTCATGACAGAGGGAGAAGGGGATTCCGTTATTCACGAAACCGTCTATGAGGACCGCTTTAATTATGTTGAAGACCTGAAACGAATGGGGGCCAGTATTGAAGTTGTTCCGAAGTGCATCGGCGCTCTCCCTTGCCGTTTTCAGGGCAAAATGTATAATCATAGTTGCATTATTCACGGCCCCACCAAGCTTCATCCGGCATCTATCGAAATGAGAGATATCCGGGCGGGAATGGCGCAGGTCATCGCCGCGTTAACTGCTGACGGAGTTTCTGAAGTTAGCGGAGTTGAGCATATTGATAGAGGATACGAATCAATAGATACCCGGTTGCGGATGATTGGTGCTGATATAAAGAGAATTTAGGAATCAATTTTTTGATTTATGATAAATGATTTACGATTTAAGAATCTTAAATCATAAATCTTAATTCTTAAATCTTAAGAACGTGTTCGTAAAAAAAATCGGAATTGACCTTGGCACCGCAAATACGCTTGTTTTCGTTCCCGGCAAAGGAGTCGTTATTAATGAGCCGTCGGTGGTCGCGGTTGCAACCGAAGACAATAAGGTTCTTGCCGTCGGGGCAGATGCCCGCCAGATGATAGGAAAAACACCCGACACCATTATTGCGTACCGCCCCATGAAAGACGGCGTTATCGCCGACTATCGCGTAACTGAAGCGATGCTCCGGTATTTTATCGACAAAACAACGGGACGATTCCGCATCTTCAAGCCGGAAGTCATGGTGTCGGTCCCTGCCGGAGTTACCTCAACCGAACGCAGGGCGGTGGTTGAAGCAACCATGAACGCGGGAGCAAAAGCGGCATACGTCGTAAAAGAGCCGGTTCTTGCGGCAATAGGAGCCGGAATTCCTATCAATGAGCCGAGAGGGCACATGATCGTTGATATCGGCGGTGGAACAACCGATGTGGCGGTTATTTCGCTCGGAGGAATCGTCGCGTCCACTTCGGTAAAAGTCGCGGGCAATAAGCTCGATCGCGCTATCGCTGAATATATAAAAAAGAACTACAACCTTGCCATCGGCGATATGACAGCCGAAGACGTAAAGATAAAAATAGGCTCCGCCGTTCCGATAGACGAAAATCTTTCGATGCAAATAAAAGGGCGCGACCTCATGACGGGGCTCCCGCGGGTCATTGAAATTGTCAGCCAGGAAATTACCGAAGCTATCTCATATGAACTTGACGAGATCATCCGCGCCATTAAAAAAGTTTTGCAGGACACCCCGCCGGAGCTTTCGGCGGATATCATGGAACACGGCATTGTGATGTCCGGCGGATCTTCGCTCCTTCGGAACATCGACGAACTTGTTTTTCAGGAAACCGGCGTTGTCGCGCATATCGCTGAAGATTCACTTTTGTGCGTGGCAAAGGGAACGGGTATCGCGCTTGAACATCTCGATATTTACAAAAAGAGCATTACGTCGAAGCGATAAGCGTGGAATACCCAAATATAATATAAAAAGCGGGCGTATGCCCGCTTTAGCGTTATTCGTTTCGCAAATAAGAAAATATAATCGCTCCGTTTTTGGAGCCGATTGCGAGCGAGAATTCCAAGTCTTTGCTATGTGTCTCTCTTGAATATGCGCTTATCTCCTCGGCCATTCTGCAAACAATCTCCATATTCAGGCGGACGGCTGCATATTTCGGGATACCGGCGCACCCAAGGATTTCATCGTTATCAAACACCCAATATGCATCGTATCCGTTTCCCGCACCCGTCACCTCCCGCCATGTTTTGACAAAGTTCTTAAAATCTTCAGCGTATTCTTTAGACGCAAACAAAAGATCTTTCCCATGAGCATTTTCAAGCACTTTCATGAGGGCAAACACCTTTTCCGCTCCTTTGGCGTTTTTTAGGATACTAATAGAAGTATCATAATGAGGCAAATTTGTGAAGCGAACTCCGGCTTCCATTTTACCCTAAATTTGCTATACTAAACCCATGATTTTAGGGCATGAGCGCCAGTGGGAATACCTAAAAAAAGTGCATGAGCAAAAGAGCTTTGCCCATGCGTATTTGTTTTTTGGACCTCAACACGTCGGAAAAAGGACAATCGCAAAGGAATGGGCAAAGCTCTTTTTCTCAGTCGAGGCAAAGGAAGGGATTGACGCCGGAACGAATCCTGATGTTATTTTCTTCTCAAAAGAAAACGCGCTTGTTCCGACGGAGACGGAAAGTTCCATCAGCATTGATTCCATCCGCGAGTTAAAACGCCTGTGCTCCCTTGGTTCGTATTCCGGCGGGATGCGTTTTGTGATAGTTGACGGCGCTGAAGACATGAGGATTGAGGCGCAAAATAGCTTTCTCAAACTTCTTGAGGAGCCTCCCAAAAACACTATTATCATTCTTATCAGTGCCGACGCGGAGATGCTTCTTCCGACGGTACGCTCACGCTCAATTCCCGTTGAATTCGGCTTTGTGGCGGAGAGTGAGATTAAAAAATATCTGAACAAACAGGCACTCGCCTCTTCAATTGACGACATTGTCGAAATTGCTTTGGGCAGGCCCGGGGTCGCAGTCCGGCTTTCGGAGGACCAAAAAATTCTGAAGGAATCGCTGAAAAAATACGCTTCGCAAAAAAGCATTCTTAATTCGGACCTTGCGAGGCAATTTCGCCTGTCGCAGGACCTGGCGAGGGATGAGCATGGGGCGGATGAAATACTTTTTCTCATGTTAAAAGACATCGAAAAAAATATCACATCCGGCGGCGGAAACCTTTCTCTCACGGATGCCGCAAAGAGAATTCTTATGGCGCGCGAAGCAATGAAACGAACGCCGATAAACAAACGTCTCCTTCTGGACACGGCATTTCTTGCTTATGCGGACAGGAGATAACAAAAAATTTTTATGAAAACACTTCTTATCGTCATTATTTCGCTTGCCGTGCTTGGCATTGTCTTTGTTATTGTTTTGCCGTTCATGCTCGGGTACACCCCCCAAACTCCCCAAAAAGCCTCCGAAGCACCCGAGGCAAAAGAGGTTGGAATTTTCCGTTCGCAGGACAAAGGGGGTACCTGGCAGCGCATTGTTGAATCGGAAAATATCGTTCCAATCAACGCATATCCCATTCTCGATATGACATTTCATCCGCGGGGTTCGGACATTATTTTTGCCGGCACAAAGGGAGGAGGGCTTTGGAGAAACGTCTCCAAGAGCAATACATGGGACAAGATTCAGGATAAAAATAACGTTCTTGACGCCTCGTCGCAGATATATAAAATTGCCGTAGACAAAAGCAATCCCCAAGATATATACCTCGCGGCTTACCAAGGAGATCGCGGGAGAGTGTTGAAATCAACCGACGGCGGGGGCTCATTTCAGGAGATATATTTTACTCCCGTCGAAAAATTCGGAGTCTTTGACCTGTATGTCGGCGGAGGGGCGGTATATATGATAACGGGACAGGGTGGTTTTTTCATAAGCCGCGACCACGGAAAATCATGGCGCGTCGTCCGGTGGTTTTTGGACGGCCTTATCAAGCTTGTTGTTGACCCAAACAACCAGAGCGTTATGTACATTCTGACCCCGAAGGGAAGCATTTTCCGGACAACCGACAGCGGCGAGTCATGGCTTGATATATCGAACTACCTTTCGAAATACGCCGGCGCCAGATTAAATCAAAACTTATTTATCGACCAGAATTCCCGGCTGTACCTTGCTTCCAACTACGGACTTATCACGTCAAAAAATCAGGGAAAATCATGGGAAGAGGTTCCGCTCATTATTCCGCCCCAAGTGCTTCCGGTGCTTTCCGTTGCGGTAAGTCCCGATAACGCGAGCGAAATATACGTTTCCGCATCAAACGAATTATATAAAACCGAAGACGGAGGAAAGAGCTGGTCGGTTGCCGCTTCTCCTTCCGGCAAAAAACTTACGATGATCAAAGTTGACCCGCAAAGTACGAATACTATTTACGCGGTTGTGACGAAATAGAATGTTGAATATAGAAGGAGGAATGTAGGTTACGGTTATGGTATCGGCACTGCAAAAATTTCTTTATCAAATTATTTTAAGTAAAACACAACGTGTATGCATAGTGAAAATCTCAAAGAAAAACTGAACAAGGTTTATACCCCCCTTTTTTTTACGGGCAATCTAGTTATGTTGGTTGGCTATTCTTGGAAGCTTTTATTCGGTAGTGAGGGTTTTTTTGGGTTGATTTTTTTGAGCAGTGGCGCTTTTCTGCTGCTAGCTTCCATTAGCATTAAAACATTCCAGGTCGAGCGGACAGGGTCACTCGTAGAACAGAAAAAGTTTTACAGGGCGTCTTTTTATGGCATGGTGTTCGCTTTCGTAGTACTGTTATTCGCTTTATTCATTAGTTAACTAGTATTAAATAAATTTTTTATGGATACTTTGAAAGAAAAACTGAATAAAGCGCTTGAGCACTTTAAATCCGAAATTGCGACGCTTCGAGCGGGTCGGGCAACCCCTGCGCTTGTTGAAGACATTGAAGCCGATTACTACGGAACAAAAACGCCCATCAAGGCGATGGGAGCTATTTCCACTCCCGAGCCGAGGCAAATTCTCATACAACCATGGGATAAAAACGCCATTCAGCCCATCGAAAAGGCCATACAGGCTTCCGAGCTTGGCATCAACCCCGTTGTTGACGGGCAATCGATCCGAATCACTCTGCCCCAGCTTACGGAAGAGCGCCGGCGCGATCTAATAAAAGTTTTGGGCAAAAGAATGGAAGAAGAGCGCATCGTCGTGCGGAGAGCCCGCGAAGATGCCATTCGGGAGGTGGATGAAGCCGAAAAGAGAAAGAAAATTTCCGAAGACGACAAAAGGCGCAAAAAGGAAGAGATACAAAAACTGAACGACGAGATAAATAAAAAAATTGAGGAACTTAGCGCAAAAAAGGAACAGGAAATTATGACGGGATAAGCTGATCTGTTTGGCGCACAAATATATGAAGGAAACAGAACCAACAGGAGGAAGCAATGAAATTGAGCAAACGAAAAAACTTATACGTCTCATAGAACAGGATGGCCACACGAAGTCTTTAACCGTAGCACAAATGGCATTGCGAGATATTGCGGTGGGTCGGATAGATGCGGCTTTGCTAAGGCTTAAAGTTGATCTGGATAAAGTTATTGTATCAAATCGAGAACTGTACAATTATGTTTTGGAGCTGCTAGAAAAGAGGGGCTTACGTGGTTAAGGGTCTTTAACAAGGCCATTTTCCGTTTTTCAAAGTGGACATGAAGCTTGTTTTAAAAACTTCTCCGCGGAGTGTCGGCAACATGGGTTTTCTGAATGGAAAGCCTGAACGTTTTGTTATTAATAATCGCAATCGTTTTTATTACTCTCTCGGAGTGCGTCCCAAACAGGTTGCCCGGTGCGGACAGGTACATGGGAAACATGTTCGAGCCGTTTCAAAGATTCCGGCAGCGGGATATTTTTTGAAAACTGACGCGCTCATAACTAACAAACCTGGCATATTTCTTACCGCTGTAACCGCCGATTGCTTTCCGGTGTTTTTTTATGCTTCGGGAAAAGGAGCTGTCGGAATCGCGCATGCCGGCTGGAGAGGTGTTGTAAAAAAAATAGTTCCGGAAACACTTCATGCAATGGTAAAAGTATATCTGCTTAAAACCGAAGATGTTCGTGTCGCTATCGGTCCCGGAATCAGGAAGTGCCACTTTGAAGTAACCCGGGAAGTGCTGCTCAAGTTCAAATCGTCCCGTGCGTTCATTTTTCGGCGAGGCAGAAAAATTTTCATAGATTTACCTGGCATCATTCGGGATCAACTTCGGAAAGCGGGTGTCCGCCACAAAAACATAGTGGATTCGGGGGAATGCACCTGCCACAACCCCCGAAAATATTTTTCCTATCGCCGCGATAAAAGCGAAGAGCACCCGAAGGGATTCGGCAATATGATATCGGTTATCGGATATAAAAAATAACATATGAGGATCTTCCGTTTAATTCGAATGGATAGGAGGAGCCAATCACTCATCGCCATGAGCGGTATTATTTTTATCTATACCTTTGCAACAAGCATCATGCAGTATAACCTCTCAATTTTTACCGGCGCGATGGCTCAATCGTACACGCTCTTCGGCATCATCATGGGGCTTCCATGGCTTTTTTCCCTTCTTACAGATATTCCTGTCGGGGCGCTTGCCGATCGTTTTGGATATAAAAAGACGGTTGCACTTGGCCTTTTCGGTCTCTCTTTCAGCGGGTTTCTTCTCTATGGGGTTTCGAATTTTATTCAACTTTTCTGGGTATTGGTAGTATTTGGAGTTTTTGAAGGCCTGCTTACGGTTGCAGGCCTTGCACTCGTTATTTTGTCTTCACCATCCGGTAAAGAGAATCAATTTGTCGGCGGATACACAACCGCCTCTAGCCTCGGATATGTGGTTGGGCCGTTTGTGGGGGGACTTGCAGTCGCATGGTTTGGGAACGGAATTCCGTTTCTTATGTTCGGAGTAATTTGCCTTTTTGCGGCCTTCGTCGCAATAATACTTCTGAAAGACGGCAGGGGAGCACAGCAGTCATTTTTTCCGCTCTTGCGGATGTTTGGAAAAAGGACAGAGTATATATTTCGGAAGTTAAGGAGTTCTTTTCGGTCGGCAGGGAATCCCTTCTCGTCGGATGTTTCATGCTTCTTACCGGCATGTGGAGCGAGTTTATTTGGGCGATGGAGCCTCTTTTTATAAATCAGGCAGGAGCTTCGTATGCTGTCGGCGGCATAGTTCTTTCGTTTTTTGTAGCGCCCTTTGCCCTTTTCGGTTATGCCATAGGACGATGGATAGACCGCACTCAAAAAAGATTTTTTTCCATTATCTTCGGCCTTGTTTGCGCGGGCTTCGGAATTCTTTTCTTTAGTTTTGCGACTACACCATTTTGGTTTTGCTTTTTTGCCGCCCTTGCGTCTGTCGGATTTGCGTTTTTTTATGTTTCAATAAATGGCATCTTTGATTCGCTCTCCGATCACCACCGAAGAGGCCACATGACAGGCGTCTGGCAGGCGGCGGAGGATATCGGTTTCGTTCTTGGTCCGATAGCCGGAGGTATTATCGCCGATTTTATCGGTATGCGGGGGGCGTTTTTTGTTTTTGGAGCTCTCTTCCTTATGCTCACACTTCCGGTTATTTTTGTGCGCAGAAATATTCAATTTTATGAAAAAAAAGCGGCTTGATGATATTTTAATATCGCAAAACCTTGCATCGGACAAAAACGACGCGTTTATTGTCGTTACCGAGGGCAGGGTGTTTGTTGACGGGCAGAAAGCAGTTTCTCCTTCACAGCTTGTTCCGGCCGGCGCCGACATTGCGGTTTGTAAAAACGACGGGTATGTCGGGCGGGGAGCGCTGAAACTCGAAGGAGCAATAAAAGATTTCGGCCTACAGCCACAAGGGAAAATATGCGCGGATATTGGGGCGGCAACGGGCGGATTTACGGAGGTTTTGCTGAAATACGGGGCAAAAAAGGTGTATGCCATTGACACCGCGAAAGGCAAGCTTGCAGAAAAAATTCGCAAAGATGAACGGGTTGCCGTCATGGAAGACACGAACATCCTGTACCTTAATGCATTGCCTGAACGTGTGGATTTAGCTACTATTGATGTATCATTCACATCGCTCCGATTGGTGCTTCCGGCGCTAGAAAAGTTTTTGATAAAGGGTGGAGAGGTTGTTGCCCTGTTCAAGCCCCAGTATGAAACACGCGACCACGACATGTTAAAGCATGGTATCGTGAGGGATGACGTGGCGCGCGAAGGATTATTGCTTGATTTTAAGAGGTGGCTTGAAAACACTGATTGGACGCTTGATGGAAGCATTAAGTCTCCTATACGAGGGTCAAAAGGAAACACGGAATATCTTTTATATTTACGAAAATGATTTTTTCAATTCTATCATTTGTTTTTCTTATCGCAATCCTCGTTCTTGTGCATGAATGGGGCCATTTTTGGACTGCACGCAAGCTTAAAATAAAAGTTGAGGAATTCGGCTTTGGGTTTCCTCCGCGAGTGGGCGGAATTACAAAGAACGGCATTCTCTACTCATTGAATCTCCTGCCTCTCGGCGGATTTGTAAAAATATTCGGCGAAGGCGGAGAGGGGGAAGGAAACCCCGAAAGTTTTATTTCACGCCCCGTGTGGCAGCGTTTTGTCGTCATTGGTGCTGGTGTGTTCATGAACCTTGTGCTCGCGTGGGTTCTTTTCAGCTTCGGCGCGGGCCTCGGAACTCCGTCCATTATTGATGAGGAAAATGCGGAGGAGGCGGGGGGTGCCGGAGTTACCATCATCGGCGTTGTTCCGAAGTCGCCCGCGGATGCGGGTGGCATACAATTCGGCGACGTTGTAACTCGTCTTGAAAATCTTGATACCTCTGCCGCGGCTGACGTGAAAAAAGTTCAGGAGCTTCAGGATTTTATTGCCAACAACGCCGGTCATAAAATAAAGATGGGTATCAAGCGGGGGAGTGCTGTAGTTGAAGTTACTGCCGTTCCGCGCGTAAATCCTCCGGAGGGGGAAGGGTCGCTTGGTATAAGCATCGCGCTTGTCGGCATCGTCAGAGCGCCGTGGTATACGGCTCCATGGGAAGGCGCAAAAAGGGTTGTTATTTCTCTTGAGAATATTGTTTCCGGATTTTATAGCCTTTTCAAAGATCTTTTTGCCAGCGGGAAAGTTTCGGTTGATGTTTCCGGACCCGTCGGGATATTTGTTGTCGCGGGGCAAGCGGGACAGCTCGGGTTTGCGTATTTCCTGAATCTTATTGCCGTTCTTTCCGTCAATCTCGCGTTCTTGAACGCAATGCCTATCCCAGCACTCGACGGAGGACGCATTCTTTTTCTTGCTATTGAAAAAGTGCGCGGAGTCAAGGTGAATCAGCGCATCGAACAAATGGTTCACACCATCGGCTTTGTCGTGCTTATTCTTCTTATGCTTGCTATCACATACCGCGACCTCACGAGGTTTTTATAGCCGGGGGTATTGACTTTCTCTTGAATAAGAGTACAATGGACATTACAGGTCGTATTATTCATCTATTATAAGCTCACGAATATCATATTTATGTTCGGGGAATAACCGCGAATAATTATCAAATTATTTAGGTAGAACCCAATCAAATTAGTAAATATTCGTGGTTATTTCGCATCATGTTTCAGCGAGACGATCGAGGAAGCGGTGGCCGGGGCAACTGGTCACAAGGTCCTCGGGAAATGCACCCGGCAACATGTTCTGATTGCGGCAAAGAAACGGAAGTTCCGTTCAAGCCGTCATCTGGACGCCCAGTGTTCTGTCGAGACTGCTACGCCAAAAAGCGCCCAGCTCGATATTAATTCCTTCAAAATCCCGCTCTTTGAGTGGGATTTTGATTTTCACTGTTTGTCCGGCCGACGAAAGCGGACGGGAACAAACAGTGAACCCCGTACCAAGCTTAGAAGCAAAGTATTTTCAAGGCACAAGTAAGGCGTAGCAAAGCACATAATAGCTTTTGTGCTTTGCGAAGGCGGTACCGAGAGGTTGGCTTGGAGTAACCCTTGCGAACCTTCGAGCTTTGGTGCGGGGCGGCGATTTACTTTTGAAAACAAGGGCGCATTCATGCTACTATTCCCGTATGCGATACGAATACATCATCATAGGCGGAGGGATTGCGGGAATAACCGCCGCCGAGACCATCCGGGAGCATGATCCAAAAGGAGAAATCGCGATTTTTTCGAGGGAGCCGCATTTGCTCTATTCCCGCGTTGAGATACCAAGTTTCCTTAAGGGCCTCGTCAGGCGCGACCAGCTTTTTTTGCGTACTCTCGGCGACTTCGATAAAAAAAGAATAAATCTTTTTTCGGAGCGCTCTGTTGAATCTATAAATATACGGCATAAAAAAGTCGTCCTCGATAACAGGGAATCTGTTTTTTACGGGAAACTTCTTATTGCGGCGGGCGGGGAGTTGGAACAGTGGAAAGTTCCCGGGGCATATTTGAACGGGGTAGTACGGATGCAAACGCTCGACGATGCGGACGCTATCGCAAAGCATTTGGGCGAAGCAAAAAAAGCGGTTGTTGTAGGCGATTCGTTCACAGCGCTCGAATTTTTGGAAATTTTTTCATTAAAAAAAATTCCAGTGACACTCGTGTGCCTTGCGCCGTCGGTTTTCCCGGCTATACTGGATGCGGCCGGCATGGAACTTTTCACGCATAATTTTAAAAAACATAAAATCGAAACACGGTTTGGAGAAAGCATCCGCGAAGTGAAAGGAACCGAATGTGTTACGGGGGTTCGCACAAGCCGCCCCGCAGAACTTGAGGCGGACACTGTGGCAGTGGACCTCGGCAGCACAAAAAACCTCGTTTTTTTTACGGGGCAGGATATCGAGATCGGAAAGAACGGCGTCAAAACGAACGAATATCTTAAGACAAGCGGCGAAGACGTTTGGGCGGCGGGAGATATCACCGAATATTATGATGTTGTGTTCGAGCATCATCGGAGTGTTTCCAATTGGACATCGGCATTTTTGCAAGGAGAAACGGCGGGACTCAACATGGTCGGCAAAAAAACTCCTTTCAAAAACGTATCGTTTTACTCCATAACGAACCTTGGATTGCACATTACGGCTCTTGGAGAATGCGAAACGGGGCCGGATATTGAAACAGTTTCGCGTTCCGACACATTGCAGGGAATGTACGAGCGTTTTTTTCTTGACCGGAGCGGCATTCTCAAAGGAGTATTCATTAGTAATATGTTTCAAGACAAACCGATACTCGCAACCTGGATAGAAAGAAAAGTTTCTCTTGCGGGCATTAGGGGGCGCTTATCCGATATCGGACTTGACCTCAAGGATGTGGTTATCGGGTAGTGGTGTGAAGCGCCGGAATTTGCATTGACGGATAGTATATGTAATAATCAATTCTATGGAAAACGAACAAAAACAAACAACAGTTTCATCGGAAACTTCCACCGGCGGACAACCTCAAGGAGGAGGGTTTTCTTCTTCGCCCCTTTCGGTTCCGGTATCAATAGTTATTGCCGGAGCTATCATAGCGTTAGCCGTTGTCTATTCGGGAGGAACACGCCAAGGAGGAGCTCCCACGGCAGGACAACAGGCCGGAGAGCGGCAGGGCAATACTCCCCCGGTTGCAGCGGTAAACCCCGCAGACCTTGTCGGCGCGGGAGACCCGATGCTCGGTAGTCCGGACGCAAAAGTTACCGTGGTTGAGTTCAGCGATTTTCAATGCCCGTTTTGCGGCAAGTTTTTCCGTGAGACAGAATCGAAAATAGTCGATATATATGTAAAGACCGGAAAGGTAAGGTTTGTGTACAAACATTTTCCGTTTCTTGGAAATGAATCGGAGTGGGCCGCACAAGCCTCGGAGTGCGCAAAGGAGCAAGGGAAATTTTGGGAGTATCACGACTATCTTTTTAATACTATCTGGGATAATTACTACGGGAAGGGCAAAGGCGGTGAGAACGTGGGTGCTTTCTCAAAAGCCAACTTGAAAAAATTTGCCGTGGCCCTCGGTCTTGATACGGCAATATTCGCTCAATGCCTTGATACGGAAAAATATAAGGATGTCGTGAACGAGGAAGAGGCACTCGGGAGGAAGGTCGGCGTGCAGGGAACTCCGAGCACTTTTGTGAATGGAAAAATGATCGTTGGGGCTCAGCCTTTTGAGGTGTTTGACGCCGCCATTAAGGAAGCGCTTGCCCAATAATAGTTTTTAGGGAAATATCCGGAAAAGAGAGGTGAAAAACCTTTCTTTTCTCTTTTTTGGGTGGAACAAGGGAATAGCTAGAATATTTGTCCACTTGTTATTCAAGGTAGGGTTGCGTAACGCGAGAACCGAGACTATAATAAATGGGCATTTTAAGTATTAATAGCTTACTAACTACGTATGAATCAAGAAAAACAGGAAAGAATCAGACAGGCAAAACGCAAACAAGCACTCAAAACTTTTATTATTTGGGCCGGCATTGCCGTTTTGCTCGTCGGATTTGTATGGGGAATTATCGCTGTTTTGAAATATAAAAACACTAATCTTCCGGGAACATTTTACCAGGAAGTAGGGAGAGAGCATGTCGGTCTGAATGATCCGTTGCCGGTAGCATATAACTCAAACCCACCTTCTTCCGGCGCGCATTTTTCCCAGCAGGCAAATTGGGGAATTTACGATTATGAAGTGAATGATCGGATATTTATGCATAATCTTGAGCATGGAGGTATTTGGATAGCGTATCGCCCGGGAATACCTCAAAATGCTGTCGATGATCTTAAGGCGATTGTCAACGAATATAGCAGAGCAAAACTTGTCATGGGGCCGCGGTCGGCAAATGACGCCGACATAGCGCTTGTTTCTTGGAGCCGGGTTTCCAAGTTTAGCCTTGCGGGAGGCAGTCTCACATACGAGCAAAAAAACGAAATACGGAGTTTCTACCGGAGCTTGCGTGATCACGGGCCCGAGCTTGTGCCGGATAATACGCCCGGCATTGATCCGAAGAGCGTGCAATAATGATTGAGAGTTTTGTTAGCTGGATAATTTATAATTTTTATGTACGACGTTATTATTATCGGCGGAGGGCCGGCGGGGACTGCCGCGGCGGTGTATACCGCCCGCAAGCAATTGAAAACGCTTTTGCTCACTGAATCGTTCGGAGGGCAGTCAATTGTTTCTGACGATATTCAAAACTGGATAGGCGAAAAGCATATATCCGGTTTTGACCTGGCAAAAAAATTCGAGGAACATGTCCGGAATTTTCCCGGTGTGGTGGATATTAAAACCGAAAAAGTTTCTGCTGTAAAAGCAATTCCTTCCATGGAAGCTTCTATCCCTCTTTCCGCAAGTGTTGAGGCGCTTGGGGGAGATGTTCAGCGGTTGTCGGACTTTGAAGTTACGACTGACACAGGCACATATCAAGGGAAAACCGTTATTGTGTGTTCGGGTGCTCGCAGGAGAAGACTCGGCATTCCCGGAGAAGACAAATTCGACGGCAAAGGAGTTGCGTTTTGCTCAACGTGCGATGCTCCGCTTTTTTCAGGAAAAGTAGTCGCGGTTGTTGGAGGAGGAAATTCCGGAATGGAGGCGGCTGTGGACCTTTTTCCGTACGCATCGAAAATATACGTGCTTGAGTTCGGTACGGCCCTAAAAGCCGACCCTGTAACAGCGGAAGAAGTAAGGAAAAATTCAAAAACCGAAATAATACTGAATGCCGAAGCAAAAGAAGTTGTTGGGGAAAAGTTCGTAACATCCATCAGATATGCCGACCGCGCGACAAATAAGGAAAAGATTCTTTCTGTTGACGGAATATTTGTTGAGATTGGCTCCGTCCCGAACTCGGAAATGGTAAAAGGGCTTGCCGATATCGACAAATACGGGCAAGTTGTTATTGATTCGAAGCATGCTTCCACTTCGCGTCAGGGAGTGTTTGCCGCAGGAGACGTAACGGACGACCCCTACAAGCAAAATAATATTTCGGCAGGGGATGGCGTTAAGGCGGCCCTTGCCGCGTATGCGTATTTGCAGAAGCGCGGAAGACAAAGTCCGGCTGAAGAGCAGAATAATCAAGGAAAATAAAAGCCGCACACTTTTCGGTGCCGGCATCAGTTTTGATTAATGACCTGGTTCAGACCAGCGGGAAACAAATTCAGGGGTAAGTTCAAATGCAAGTTGCGCGCAATATACAGTTTTTTTAATATCTCCCCGTTTTTCCGCCAAAGAAACTGCTTCGAGAACCTCGTTGGGCGCGCAAGAGATTTCTGCATTTTTGCAAAGGGAAAGAATGTTTTCCCATGTAAATGCGCCCTTAACATTTATACGTGCCATCAGATGTGGAATTTCTTTTGAAAGATCAACGGAGATGCGAGGTGCCGGCTTTGTGGCCACAAACTTCCTTCTTTGCTGGGGGTCGTTGCTTAGCATAGTATATTTTATAATTATTGTGTCAAGTTTTTTACAAAGCTCCATATGTAATAATCAGAGGAGGAAGATACAGCAACAATGTCAACATTCTTCGAGAACACTCTTAAAATATTGGAAGAAGCGGGAGCAATCGCCAAACTCGACGGCGGTATTTTGGCGTTTCTGAAAAAACCGAAAAATGTTTTGGAGTTCGAAATTTCGGTGGATATGGAAAAGGGGGGAACGAAAAAGTTTCAGGCGTGGCGCGTACAGCATAACGACGTTCTTGGCCCGTACAAAGGAGGGATACGATTCCATCAGGATTCGAGCCTGGATGAAGTGCAAGCGCTCGCTTCTCTCATGACATGGAAAACTTCTCTTATGGGAATTCCTTTTGGAGGAGCAAAAGGAGCGGTCAGGGTGAATCCGAAAGATCTGACAAAAGGAGAACTTGAACAATTAAGCCGCGGGTTCGTGCGCGGAGTTTTTGATGCGATCGGCCCGGAGCGTGATGTTCCGGCGCCTGATGTAAATACCGACGGGCAAATCATGGCCTGGATGATGGATGAATACTCAAAAATGAAAGGGTACAATGTTCCGGCTGTTCTTACGGGCAAGCCCGTCGAACTTGGCGGTTCGCGTGGGCGCGATATTGCGACAGCGTTCGGAGGGTTTGTGGTGCTCCGCGAATACCTGAAAAAGGCAAGCGATGTTTCTCTTCTGACCGGCGACTTAACGTGCGCCGTGCAAGGGTTCGGGAATGTCGGCGGGCACATGGCGCGGATGCTTGCCGAAGCGGGGTTTAAGGTTGTAGCCCTTTCCGACTCGAAGGGAGCGATTCGTCGTTCGGAAGGAATCAACGTTTCCGAACTTATAAAAATGCAGAAAGAAAAAGGAATTATCAACAACAAAACATGCTCTCTTGAAGAAGCCTCCGGAGGAAATTGTAAAATAATCGGCAACAAAGAACTTCTGGAATTTGATGTTGATATTCTTATACCGGCCGCCCTTGAGAACCAAATAACGAAAGACAACGCGGAGAAAATAAAGGCAAAAGTTGTCGTTGAGATGGCAAACGGGCCGACGACGAAAGAGGCGGAAGATATTCTTGTTAAAAAGGGTGTAGCTGTCTTGCCCGATATCCTTGCAAACGGCGGGGGTGTGGCGGGTTCATATTTTGAGTGGGTTCAAAATTTACAGCGTTTCTATTGGGAAGAGGGAGAAGTTATTCAGCGATTAGACAAAGTGATGACCGATGCGTTTCGGGCAACCGCGCATACAAAAGGTGAATTTAAATGCACCTGGCGGCAGGCGGCGTTCGTCAGGGCGGTTAGTCGGGTGGCAAGTGCAATGAA
>MHQP01000012.1 GCA_001820685.1 Candidatus Sungbacteria bacterium RIFCSPLOWO2_01_FULL_47_32
GAGTAGCATACCCTTTTATATATTCTATATTCGTCGGGTACAAGTAATCTCATAAGGGGCTCTTTCGTTTGTTTGTGCTAAATAAATTACCCCGTCCAGCAAAAGAGCATTATAGAAAAATCTTTAAGATCGACTTTGCCGTCGATATTGATGTCGGCGGTTCCTTCCGATGTCTCCCAATTAAAGAGCAGGATGGAAAAGTCGGTCAGATTCACACGCGTGTCGATATTAATGTCAGAGCGCTTGCAAAGATCAGCCGTACCGACCTCCCTGTCTCCGACAAAAAAACTTACCGACTGACTGAATCCGCTTTTTGCAAGCGCTCCGGAGACGACTGTTTCAAAATAAGCTTTTGCGGTATGAAAGTCATCTGAAATAAGAACAGACGTATTAAACGGGAGGCTCCAGACCCCGCCCGAACTAGTTGTTGCTTTTTGCACTATCTCAGATTCGGAATTGATGTGGGTAAATATGTTGGCATTGGGCACAGACTGGCCGTGAATATTTAGATCTTCCCCCCTTTTTAACTTTTTCTTATCAAGTGTTATTGTCGGCGGAAGATATGCTCCGTTCACGGTTGTAACTGCGTTCGGAACAATACGGAACGTCGTGGTAAATGCGATTGAACGAAGCCCTATATTGTCTTCCGCCCAAAAACCGAAGGTTGCCACACCAGGCGTTACATCGATTGTCGAAAAGTAAAAATCCGCTTTCGAGTCCGCCTTGACAACGCCTACGGTCTCTCCGTCCTTCAATACATGCACATCGGCGTTTGGGTATGCTTTCCCGATAACAATAACTTTTGTCGGCGAGAGCGTCGTAGCACTTCCCGGATTAAATCCTCCTCCTCCCCCGGAAGGGCTATTTTCGGGGGTTGATTCGTTCTGGCATGTATCAGAACATCGGTCACCCGAAATATTGTTTCCGTCGTCGCATTGCTCTCCGGATGCTGCTTGCAAAATGTTGTCTCCGCAATAGCGCCCGAAATCCGAACAGTCCGGAAGGCATGTACGGCCTGGAATCGTAAGGCTATACGCGCCGGAATTAACGCCATCATCGCATACTTCCGGCGGCTCAATATTCGAGTTCCCGCAGATGGTAATTGTAACCGTCGTTGTCGCGACCTCTGCATTAACTTTCGAGACAAAAAAAGGGGGGGACCGGTAAATTAAAAAACCGATAACGAGCAAACCGAAGAGTATGGCAATCTTTGTTTTGTTTTTGCATGCCATTGAGAGAACTTGAAACCGATACTACTATTCTTTTCTTTTCCGCCGAAGCGAGCGGACCCATTCAAGCGAAAAAAATCTTTTAAGGCGAAGCAAACGAAACAGCGCATAGAGGACAAAGAGTGTTGCGGCCCCGATGACCAGAACGACGCTTGATTTATCGCGAAGCGAAAGTCCGGCAAATCCGTATCCTTTGTACCCCGGAAGCGTGCCGTACGGAAGAACGCTTACCGTAAGTCCTCCCTGGGAAACCACTTCGTCAGGCGTTTTATATATCCTGTAGATAGCCCTGTAGCTCCCCGGTTTCAGACGGGTTGGAAGTTCTGCGGTTACGGTGCCGATAGTGAAAGGCGAAACTTTTTTTATGGAGTTCGTACTTCTCACAGATTCAAGCATGTTTACGCCCTTTGCGTCGTAAATATCGAATTGGACGGATGACGGAGCAACCGGAATGTTGCCGAGGTTTTCAAGTTGCATTGTGAAATTTATTTTTCCGGGAAAATAAAGCCACAAAAAAGTATGCCCCTCCTCAAGATCGGCTATTTCAACCTCGCGGATCTTAAAATCAATGATCTGCTGGTCCACCACGTTGAACCTGACGTCAACCTGCGCGCCGAGCGCGATACCAACCGTCCCCGGGGTCGGTCCGACGGCTGAGTCAAGAACTATCCGTATGTTCCCTTTATAGGTCCTGAAGTCCGCACCTCCCGGCACATTCACCGACACGACTATCGGAAACTGAGATTCGCCTTTCGGCAATATAAATTCAGACCCCTTGTCTATAGAGATCCAATCATTTGCCCCGGGAACATCAATGGTTACTTTTGCCTTAAGATCCTCAACCGGATCTCCTCTGACAAGAATGATCTTCTGTTCGTAGTGAGTATTACGCGCAAGGGCTTCGTTCCTCACATACGGCGGTGTTATGCCGAAACCCGCAAACACTTCTTGGGTGCTGATAAGAAGGAGAAACGAAAGAATGAGTAAAATTGATATTTTTTTCATTTTCGCATGATACCGGGGCGCATAATTGAACAGAAAAAGCGCTCTCCCCGTATTCAAAGCAGAAAAATATATCGGGAAAAACGCTTCAGATATTACACGGTATCAAGTTACCAATCGGACGAGTCGCTCACAACAGAAACAAACGTGTTTTTTCCGGTATATGCTCCTGCAAGCGTGATCGCAGGGGGAACTCTAATACCCCAATCGGTAGCACGGTTTGCTTGCGTGCTTGTTGCAGTTGATTTCGGAACCGCAAGGTCAAAAAAGGCAGGGGTAGTAGAAGAAAGAGCCGTTCCAGATGCGTATGCAACCGTTGAAGAAGCGTAATGCTGTTCGGTTGATGGTATCGTGTCGGTCGCATTGTAAGAGCAGGACGGATAGGCCGTACACATGTCATCTCCCGAAAGATTGAGGCTTACTCCGGTATTTCCCGTTGCGGACGTAGTCGCGTTCTGAACCAAGAAAGGATTTTGGTCTCCCGGCTGGAGACTTCCATAATTGATTGCAACGGTAAGAAGGTCAAACGCAAGGAAGCTGGTCATCTCATTTCCTGTTTCAGTTTGCGTCCATGTGGAGGTAGCAAAGTTGTTGTCGCTCGCGCGGACTGTTGCCTGCCAATCTTGTGACGGAAATTGGGATCCGGCATCAGTCGGGTCGGCGATATAGTAGAGCGGAAAACTCGTCGCCCAAACCGCATCCGGATCGCTTGCTCCGGAGCATGTTCCCGTCAATTGCGTTGAGGAGCTTGTATTCCACACAGGAATTCCGGCAGCTTCGGGATAACAATTATTTGCATTATAATCTCCGGAAACCAAACATGATGTGGAAGCGATACCGCTTCGAAAAACATTAATATCAACTTGCGAAATTTCATTTCCGCTTGAAGCGTTAAGACAGCTGTTATCATCGGTTATGGTAAACCGCACACTGAACCCTGGAGTCTGTGTTGCCATAGTAAGCAACGTCAGGTCCCCGACGCTATCGGTGTCGCGAAGCGCGATCGTGGATGACGAGATCGTAGGAGTAACATTATTTACCGTGAGCACCGAATCGGAACCTTCTGCTCCGCCTGAGGCCGCAAAATTATGGTTATCAACTACAAAACCGAATGCAGTATAATTTCCATCCTGTGTCGGGATTGTAATATCAAAGTTGCATGAAGGATCGGTTGTTGACGCTCCGGTCGAACAATAGGTTCCGCCTGCGCCACACGCGGTTCCCGTAAAGTCATTCGCCTTGCAGACAAAAAGTTGTACCGTATCAGCCGTAACAACGACATCGGCATCCGAAGCGGTGGTTGTCCACGTAACCGTCTGACCCGGATCTTTGGGGGAATTATCAGTGAACACGGTAAATGACGGCCTGTGATTTACAACAAAAGGAGATTCGGTCGGATATGTTCCGACTTTGTATGTAGCGTTGCAGGCGGGATTTGACGCGTTTGCGTCGCAAATAAACGCAAACCAATCGTTTAACTCGGCGTCTGAAGCCTGTGTCACATATGTTGATGTTGCGTTCGTAGCGCTTGTTGTTGTCGCAGAGCGGGACCATCGGTTTCCTGACCCACCACTACACTCCGGCGGGGCGTTGGAAAACGGAGTCGGGGCGCCGCTTGTTTTACACACAAGGAGAAAGTACGGGTCGTTATTCGAGTCAGTACCGATTCCTGTAATAGAAAGGTCTGAACCGGCATTCGTCGGTGTATTAGTTGAAGACTCCGTTGACTCTTGAGCGTCAATCGTCCATTGAGGCGGGGTGTTGAGAACTGTAACAGAGGTTGTTGCGGTTGAAGCCTCGGCTGAAGTCGGCGCAATACTCGGCTGGGAGTTCATGAAAACAAGCATCATCAAAACGGAAAAACCCAGCAAAATAAACATTGCCATTGGTATGGTTTTCCCTTCGATTTTTTTGAAAATATTTCCCATCAAGAAATTTACTGCCTATATAATATAGAAGCAAACTCTATACCTAATCATATAATATCTCTTATTTCCTTTCTATAATGAGTTATCCACAATTTATGCATCATTTTGACATGCACGGTTGTTCCATTGGATGGCTGTAAAACATCGAAAAAATGAGCAAATAAGCCTATTTATAGCGGATTGCGTCAAGCGGATTAAGGCTTGCGGCTCGACGAGCCGGAAAAATGCCTGTTAAAAAGCCGACAATAGCAGAAAACGAACTTATGAATAGAAGGAAAAAGATAGGAAACGCGAAAAGCTTGATGGCAATACCGCCATAGCGAGCGGCGACGGAATTAATAAGTAAATTTACCGAGAACCCCACAATAACGCCAAAAAGAATGCCAATAACACCACCCAGAAAACCCACGATAACGGACTCCATGAGAAAGAGGACCATGATATTCTTTGGCGAGGCTCCGATCGTCCGCATGATACCTATTTCAGCAGTACGCTCAAGCAGGGTTACGGTCATCGTGTTGAACATTCCAATAGCGGAAACCACGAGCGCAATGCCTCCAAAAGTCGCTAACACTGCCTGAACGCCGTTAAAAATCTTATTTGCCTGGTCAACCGTTTTGGAAAGAGCCGTAACACGAAATCCCTTATCAATTATTTTATTGGTAATATCGTTTAGATAACTGCTGGCCTCAACCCGAACTTGAGCGCGCTCATACATCTGAACCGGAAATTGCGATGTAACTTCGGCAAGAGAAATATAGGCCCCGATGGCCGACGGCTCGTCGGTAACCCCCTTCACAATATACTTTTTATTTAAGCTCATCTCCTGCACATCCCCGGAACCGTCGTTCTTTGGAACAAATACGCGAAAACTTACTTCCTGGCCGAGAACGTCTTTTGATTCAACGTTAAAAAGTTTCAGGGCTCCTCTTGTAAGAAGAACTTTGTTCGCATCGCTCACCTCTTCACCATCTTTAAAGAGGGTCCCTTCAGAAACTTTTGAGCCTGCGTACCGGAAGTATGGAGGCTTGGCTCCAAAAAGAGTTATGTTGCCGGTAAGTCCGTTAAATGTGACTAAAGCCGCGACTGTGGCAAGAGGCGAAACATCTTTAACCTGTTCGATGCGGGCAAGCTCCACAATGGTCTTATCGTTCAAAACAACTGCTTTTGAAGACGGATTTGAAACATTCAAAGATAACAGCGTTTCTCCTAAAATGATCTGCTCAAGTAAAATTCCCTGGAGTCCGAAACCAAGCCCCACAAGCATAACAACGGCACCTGTTCCAACCCCCATGCCCATGATGGTCATCCACGTCCTGGATGGATTGGTCTTGAACATTCTGGTTGAAAGTTTAATTGTGTCCTGCGTTCTCATGGCTTTTGAAATTAAATGCGAGTTCCCTGCGCGATAAGTTTTTCGAGATAGAGGGTAAAATTTCGTGCAGTACGCGCAGGAAAACCCGCTCCCCCGTTTGAAATAGAAGCGCCTATATACGTCTGAAAATCTTCTTTTTTAATAAGTCCTGAAACACGATCGGAAATCGCTTTTTCAAGCCGCGTCAGCTGAATAGGAACGACCTGCCCCTCAAACTGGTCAAGAAGATCGGTACGAAGCCGACGTATAAATACGTCAAATTCCGGACGCAGCCCTTCGCTGGTAACCCCCTTTCTGTATCTTTTTACGTCAAAAGACTGTTCGAGAATATTGTGCAGCTTTTCCGTCATTTTCCGAGCTTCAGGAAGCCTAAGGCCGATCCCCCCCTCGTCAACTCTCATATTAAGAATTTTTTGAAAATTCAGTTCATCGATGTTTCCCATCATGACCATCTCAACGGTTTTTTCGAGTCTCTCCAGCTGGTCGAAATTAAGCGACTGGGTAAGAAAATTTATAATACTTTTCACGCGAAGTTCATCGACGGATGAATACGGGTACATGCGGGCAAGTGTTTCAATTTCCGTTACGATCGTTTTACCTGGCTCAACCGCCTTGATTTGCGGCTTTTCAGGATTCGGAACCTCACGCTCAAGCCCGCCATCTTTCATATAGAAGACGCGGTGGGCATAGGGCAAATACTTGGCATCATGGGTGACCAAGATAATTGTCTTTTTTTCTTTCTTATTAATGTCGTCCAACATGTCCATGACATGCTTTGTAGAAATTGAGTCGAGGTTTCCGACCGGTTCATCCGCAAGAAGAATTTCCGGGTCGTTGACGAGCGCCCTGGATACGGCAATGCGCTGCTGTTGTCCGCCGGAAAGACTCGCCGGAAGTTTGTATGCCTGTTTTTCAACTCCAAATCGCTTGAGCAAGCCGAATGCCCTCTTCTCTCTGTCGAGTTTTGAAACACCGGCAAAAATAAGAGGAAGTGCAACATTATCAAGAACGGACAGCGACGGAATAAGGTAGAACGCCTGGTAAATAATTCCCATAGTTCGTTGCTGGAATTGCACAAGCTGTTCGGCATCATACGTGTATGGGTCTTCCCCTTTTACAAGAAGTTTCCCGTATGTGTTCGGAAGTGTTCCCAAAAAACAATACAGGAGCGTCGACTTCCCGCACCCCGAAGGACCAAAAAGAATGATATATTCCTCCGGAAATATTTCAGCACTGACACTCCGCAAGGCCCGGTATTCATTCGACTTGCCGAGATTATAGACGATCTCCAGATTTTCTCCTTTGATAATAGGATCCATAATGACAGGTTACTTTTTCCCTCCGATATTCTTTACCCATCCGAATGTTCCGGAAAAGTTTTCGATAATAACATCGATAATGCTCTTCTCCTTTTCTGGTGTTATAAGAACGAAATCTTCCGACCGGCCGTCGTTCCCGCTCCTGTCTTTGCATTCTATCCAGAATTTATAAACGGAAGACGGAGTGAGGGCTGTGATGACCTGAACGTGCGTAAGAGTCGGATTGGCGTCCCACTCCGAAGACTCGGATTCGTCTTTCGGCCCGGCCGCAATACCCATATGGAACGAAAATCTGCAGGTCGTCGGTTCGTCAGTCTCCCAGCTAACGATTGTTTGTATCTTTGTTTCCTCTCCGGGAAAAAGCGTGGACTCGTTCGTTACTTTTGAAATGGCGGGGGCGGTCGCATCGCGGACCGTAACGAACCGGGTCGGTTTGCTTACCGTTTTGTCCCCTGCCTCGTTTTCAATTTTTGCGATTGCGGAATATGAAGCGCCGAAAACCAGATTATTCAGCTGGATCGTGTGCGTCGTAAGAAGAGTCGGATCTCCTTTTGATTTCACTTCGCGAGTCCGTTCGTTCGTATATTCAACCGATGCCGATGTCGGAATATTTGCCATTACAAGAAATGTGGCGGAATCTTCCTGAACTTTTTGAAGAATGAATGAGCGTATCTCCGGAAGGAGGGACTTTGTCGTGAACGTATCGTCAAGACTCACGCCCGTAGGCCCAATCTCCCCCTTCGAAGAAACACGGAAATGATAGACCGTCCCTGGGACAAGCCCGGAGACGTGAACGCGGTGCTCCGTAACTTGTTCTTCAAGTTCCCCTTGGGTTGAATTATACGGGTTGTCGCTTTCGGCGCTGTAATTTTTTTCTTCGGCAAGTTCAACCACCGAGTTTGCCGCTTTATCGGTTTGCCATATGATAACGGCGAAGTCGGAGCCGAGGTCGTCTATTTTCGGATGCCCGACTATTTTCGGCGCTTCCGTAATCTTTTGTCCCTGCTCTTCGAGTTTTTTTGCAATAGCTGCGAGTGCTATGGGGTCGGTTATTTTTGAAAGCAGATCCATTATTTCTTTCGAAAGCGCTACCTGCTTTTCATTTGAAACTCTCTCGAGGCCCGAGGTGCCTTTTGTCGTGAATAAAAAATCGCCTGAAATATTCCTGTTGCCGGATTCATCCGTCGACATGACCCGAAAATAATATGCTGTTCCCGGGAAAAGGTCTGTTAGGTAGAGAGAGTGATTCTTTTTATTCGGAATTGGATCAGTGATAAGTCCGTAGCGCTTATCGAGTCCGAAATTTACTATCGAATCCGACGGCTCATCGGTTACCCAGGAAATAACGCTTGAAGAGCCTGTCACGGAATCAACGCTGATGTTGGTGATAATCGGAGGGTCATTATCGCTTGATATCGCCTGAGTTACTTCCTGCTTCATTAACACTACGAACACCCAAACGAACGCTAACGCGGCGCATACAAGCATCGCGACGGTCTTTCTTTTTATGCTTTGCTTTTCTGTTGTAGAGACTTTGTCCATGGAGATCTTCTATTATAAGTATAGCACAAAGGATATGCACACTTAACCGTTATTGGTTTGTTACCGCAATGAACGTGTTTGTGCCCTGAAAAGTCGTCGCCGCAGTACTCACAGGGACAAAAAGGCCCCAGAAAATGTTCTTTGCCGTTGTGGTTGTGGCCGTTGTCGTCGGTTTTGAGAGGTTCAGATCGAAAAAGGAAAGGGTGGTCGAAAGAGACGAACAGATGGAGCACGCCGAATAAGTGAAGGTTGACGTTGCGTACTTTTGGTTGGTAGCGGCGATCGTATTGGCGCCTGCGGCCATATTGGTTCCAGAAAGATCGATGTCGGCAGGCGCATTTCCCGTATTCGTTATTGTGCTTGTTGCGTTAGCGGCACCGGTATCAGTCCCGACATTCAGGGTTCCGTAACTTATATCCTGTGTCGCTCCGAGTGCTAAAAGGGTCAGCATTTCGACGTTACTTGACGTGGCGTTCGTATGCGCGTTGGTCGAGTCATACACCGTTACCGATGATCCCCAGTTTTGTGACTCGTAGGCGCTTCCTATATCGGTCGGCTCGGCAAAATACTGAATGTTTGCGGTACACGTAATCGTACAGGAGTTTCCGCTACAGCTTGAAAATACGCAGTTTGGAGACGCAATGGGGTAGCAATTATTGCTATCGCTTGTACACACTTCCCCAACCCCGGATCTGAATATGGTAGAAGTTGCATAAGTCATATCTCCGTATCCGTTGAGGTCAGTTACGGTCCCCGATGCAACGATGGAGGTTGTTGTTCCCTCTATGAGCGCTATGTCCTGATTGCCGTTCAGCCGTATGGTTCCGAATGTCGGCGGGAACGACAAAAGAAGCTGTGCGACTTTCGTGTAGCTATCAATGGCTGATCCCGAGTCCGATGTTCGGAAACAATATTTTGGAACAGTCGCATTCGGCGTAAGCTGGAAATTATATTCAACTTCCGTAAAGTCGTTTTGCGGTACCGTAACAGCACCCGTTTCATTCGACGGGTCCTGCATAATCTGCCCTTGCGTGTATGTCATTCCGGAAGGCACCGAAAGTTGGCGCGTAGTCGGAGCAAGATCCGTAAACTGGGCGGATGTTGTCATGCATGCGGGAGATGTTCCGCACCCTGCGGTCGTTGTCGGAACATCCGCGTATGAGCTGGAAGCAACCGACTCACAGTTTAATGCCTCTCCCTGATCGGCCACTTCAAGCCTGAATTGCTTATTTGAGATGGTTGCTCCAGTATTCTTTATCGTAAAGCGGAGCCGTATGTTTTGGCTCAACGCCTGGCCATTCAACGGAGTATCTTCGGTAGCCTTCCACGACGCGCCGGAATCCGTTTCCTCGGAACTGAATGCGTATGTCGGAGTAGAGGTTGCGTACTTCCTCACGCTGTAATAATCCCACCCGCCGTACTGAAACCAGTACGAAAAACCAATACCTCCGCTTGTGTATGTTGAATCAGTTGCGGTAGTCGTTGCAAAAAGTTGTCCGTCAGGATCATACACCGTAACAAAAATATTGTTGCCGGTTTTCCAATCGATTATTACGTCATACCAGCCGGTGCCGTATGAAACCGAGGTTGTCGCAAGAGTTGCTCCGCTTCCATCATTCGAGCTGACGTTTTTCATGATTCCAACGCGGTCTGTCGGAAAAAGATCAAGGCATACGGCATAGTTCTGATGACTCGTTATCGGGCTTTGAACACCGAAAAGCGTACACGGCTCGTCGTTCGCGCCGCCCGAGGCATCAATATATTGGAAGAATTCTATTGTTTGTCCTTGGGCCACCGGATAGTCGTTGCGCATGATGCCGTTCGTTGTTTGGGAAGACTCACTCCCTTGGGCATCAAGCCCTTTTGAGCCGTGCTTCGCAAACCCGGTGCCCACATGGAAAAGACTTGCGTCTCCGGAATATTCTGATATTCCCCCGTCTTCAAAATCATCAAAGAAAATGAAAGTACTCGTTGAGTCGCTTGTGGATGTCGTCGTTGAGTTCCCGTAATACATGTAAATAGTTGTCGAAGCCGAAGCGGCAAGCGTCGGAACTTTAACCCAAACCGTTGAGGAGGCGGACGCAATATACGACTCAAGCCAATAACTGATTGTGGAGGTGCCGGAGGAATCGGTAAATCTGAGGTCGTCGAAATCTGTCTGCATGTCGGAATCATACGGAATGATAAGTTTTACCTGCTGATTTGTAAGCGTTGTCGTACCGTTATTAAGAATGCTTACGGGTTGGCGGCGCGGCCAATTTATGTTGTACCACTCGCTTGAAGGAAACCCTTCCTCGCCGTCATCATTCCTCCATCGATAGTGAGCTTGCTCAACCAAAAGACACACACTGTCGTCCCAACGAATAAGCCCGCATGCGTCCGACGGATCAACGTCGAATGCTTCTCCGGCAAAATTCCCATAATGCTGCGTAAATGTCCATGCATTCGTCGAAGTTCCGGAACGCGTTACGTTAAATCCACTCGAGACTCCGGAAGACGTCGCGAACCTGTTCCCTGAAAATATTTTTCCTGGGTTTGTGTCTATAGTCGAAGAAGAAACTGTCATCATTGTCCCATCCAGAACCGCAAGCTGAAAATCGCCGTTTGAAAGTTCGGTCACGGTTATCGTACCAGAAAGATTGAGGCCGGAAGAGTTTACATTCCGCACTGAATAGTATTGCGCGTTGATAGTGCTTGTTCCCGAAAGCGTCAGAGCATATGTTCCCGAACCTTGATTGTCGAGGGTCGTAGAGGCTGTTCCCATACCCACCATGTGAAGGTTTGAATCGCCCGAATATGTTGCCGTCGCATTTTGC
>MHQP01000013.1 GCA_001820685.1 Candidatus Sungbacteria bacterium RIFCSPLOWO2_01_FULL_47_32
TGCCAAATATTCATATATATTGAGCGGCGGGGGATTAGCGCTTTTTTACCTTTCAATTTATGCCGCATTCCAGTATTACCATTTAATAAGCCAGCCGACAGCGTTTGTTGCCATGATTGCCGTAACAATTTTCGGCACGGTGCTTTCTCTTTGGGTAGACGCAGTTGAGCTAGCGGCCCTTTCGGCTGCCGGCGGTTTTTTGACTCCGTTTTTGGTATCAACGGGAGCTTCGAATGACTTTTCGTTCTTCTCTTATCTCATAGTGTTGAACCTCGGCATTGTTGCGGTCGCGTTCTTCAAGAAGTGGCACCAGCTCGTCATTCTTGGATTCGCCGCAACTATTTTGAACTTTGCGTCATGGTACGGCGGGTTTTACGATGGCTCTAAATTGCACTTCGCTATCTATATACTCACCGTCTTTTACGGTCTGTATCTTATCGCAGGACTTGCCTCAAATATCGTTGCCAGAAAATTAGCCGACATGGGGGATCTCTTCGTGCTTTCCGTCAATCCTGCGTGGTATTTCGGCTGGCTTTATTTTCTTATCAAGTCACATCCGTCTCACCTCATGATGGATATGGGCAACGGGGTGAATACGCCCTGGATTGTTCAGTATTCCGACCAGACCCTTGGTTTTCTGGCAGCCATTCTTGCCGGGGTATACATCGTATGCGCCTACCTTGCGGTAGCCGTGCGAAGCGATGATAAGCGTTTGGTTATGTTCCTTGGAGGAGTTGCGGTCGTGTTCCTGACCATTGCCGTCCCGCTTATTCTCGATCAAAACGCCATTACCATCGCATGGGCGGTTGAGGCGGCAGTCCTTTTTGTGCTTGGTATCTTTCTTAAGAACCGCGACATGAGGATATTCGCGATATGCGTATATATTGTTGCTCTCGTCCGGCTTTTTGGATTCGACTCCTCTGCAGGGGACCTTTCGAGTTATGTGGCAATCTTCAACAAGCGCTTCTTTACCTATTTTATTGTTATTGCCACAGTTTTAGGAATGGGATACATTGCATCAAAGAAAAAAGAGGAATTGACCGCTTTTGAAAGGGGCGACCAGATGCCGACGCTTTTCTGGACTGTTGGGAACTTTCTGATTTTTCTCCTCATTATACTGGAGATTAACAGTTTTTTTGATTCACGGATTTACGCGCTTCAGGTAAAACTTGAAAAAGAGATTCAGCGGCAGATTCCGGTCCGGAATCAAAGCGACCCGTATTATGCCTATCAAGATACCTATGGCATTCAATACCAGGCACAAACGAGGCTTTCTGCCGATGCCGGCTATCGCCGCCTGAACAACCTGCGGAATGCCGCTATCTCGGTATTTTTGACGCTCTATGCTATAATTCTTATGGCGATCGGCGTTCTGTATAGGAACAAATATGTGCGCTGGTCTTCCGTAGTGCTCTTCGGAGTGACCATTGTGAAGGTATTTTTCTTCGATCTTACGGTCTTGGCCGCTCCCCAGCGCATCATTTCGTTCATTGTGCTTGGCATTATTTTGCTTTTTGCTTCGTATCTCTATTTTCGCTTCGAGAAGCGTCTCGAGGCATCGCAATAACTATGGCATCACTTCGCATCTCTGTTGTAATATTCGGTATGCTGGGATACGCCTTTTTTGCGGCGGCCGACTTCACCCAATCCGCGTGGGAGTTTCGCGCACGTATTCTGCCGGGTTCATCCATGAAACAGGATTACGCCGTACTTGACCTTCCGAGCGAGGTTTTTTCTTACTCGAAGCCGGACATTTCAGACCTGCGCATTGTTGACGCTGACGGCGAGGTGCCGTATGTCGCGGCTGTTGAACGGGAGACTTCTGGCGTAACGTACGTATCGGCGCGGATGTTCGACCAATCTTTCGTCAAAGGCGAGTCTACAATATTTCTTGTTGATCTCGGTTCGGAAGGAGTGTTCCATAACTCGTTTGCCATTGATACGTCTTCAGAGAACTTTCGGCGGCTTGTCGAAGTTCAGGGATCAAACGACAAGACGAACTGGCGTACGCTTACTCCGAGGGGGCAGATTTATGACTATACTGTCCGCGATATAAAACCTGTTACCGTGAGGGATACGACCGTTGCCTATCCAGATTCAACCGTACGCTTCCTTCGCGTTATCATCGCCGACCAAGGAGAAGGCCCTCTTGCCGTTACAGGCATTCGGGTTTGGCGCCATATCTCCACGGCCGCGCGCGAGATTTCTTATACGCCGAAACTTGAAGTTGCCGAAAATGCAGAGCTAAAAAGCACCGAGGCCGTTCTTGACCTCGGCATTCGTGGAATTCCGCACAGGAGAGGCCGTATTGCGACCCAAAGCCAGAACTTCAACCGCCTGGTTTCCGTTTATGATAGCGACGATAAGGCAAACTGGCGGCTTTTGAAGAATAGTTACTTCTTTGCTGTTGTAGCCGCACGATTTACAGGCTCAAACTTGGATTTTGTCTATCCCGAATCAAACAAGCGGTACATAAAGCTTGTTATCGTTAACGGCGACGATCGGCCCATTGCGGTCGAAAGCGCTATGCTCTACGGAACGGTTCGGCGCATTCTTTTCAAATTTATTCCCGGGAACGAGTACTATCTTTATCTCGGCAATCTGAAAGCGCATCGTCCTCAATACGATATAGAAAAAATATCGCAATATGTTGATACCTCAACACTTGATCAGGTGGGAGCGGGTCCGGTTGTAAAGAATCCGGGATATGTGGCGCCAAAGCCTGAAAAAGTTCCTTTGGCGGAGCGCTCTCCCTATGTCTTGCCTGTTGTACTTGGCGCGGTCATTGTCTTGCTGGCATTTCTTTTGTTGCGGCTGTTTTTAAAAATGCGTACGGGTTCAATTCCGCCTGCCCAATCCTGACATCTTCAAAAATTAATGTGCGGCGAGCAAATTAAATTATTTATTAAAACAATTTATGTCATATCTAAACGACGAAAAAATAAAATTTCTCGAAGAAAAGGCGAACGCTGTTCGCATGTCTATTATTGAAATGCTCTTGGCGGCAGGTTCCGGCCATACCGCCGGGCCACTGGGCATGGCCGATATTTTTACAGCACTGTATTTTCATATTTTAAAACACGACCCCAAAAACCCGGAGTGGCCGGAGCGCGATTTTCTTGTGCTATCAAATGGCCATATTTGCCCCGTGCAGTATGCGGCAATGGCGCACGCGGGATATTTTCCGATAGAGGAACTTTTAACGCTTCGTAAATTCGGAACACGTCTTCAGGGACATCCGCACCGCGAAAAGCTTCCCGGAATAGAAGTCTCTTCCGGGCCGCTTGGTTCCGGCCTGGGGCAGGCGGTCGGAATTGCTATCGGTTTGAAGATGGATAAAAAGCCGAATCAGGTCGTATGCATCATGGGAGACGGGGAACAGGACTGCGGGATTGTCTGGGAGTCTCTCATGCTTGCCGGGAAGCATCATCTTGATAATCTGACGGTCGTCATTGACCGGAATAACATTCAAATTGACGGAATGACTGAAGACATCATGCCGCTTGAGCCTATGCGAGCAAAGTACGAAGCATTCAACTGGCACGTGATAGATCTGAATGCTCATAACTTTCAAGACATTAACAGCGCATTTGAGGAGGCTCGTGGAATTTACGAAAAACCGGTCATACTACTTGCTCACACTATTCCGGGCAAAGGGATTCCGGAGATTGAATTTGACTATCGGTGGCATGGCAATCCGCCGGGAAAAGGGCCGGGAGATATTATTCCCCAACCGGAGCAGGGGAAAAAGTTTTTGGATGAACTAAGAACTCTTGGGGGTAAAATAAAAGGCGAGCATCAATAACCCTTGTCGGACGCGGTCTAAGGGCGGCCTTGTCCAGCCGGAGGAGGTGCTCTATACTAATCATATGCATATGAAATGCCCGGAAAACGATACGTTCCATCTTTCCTGCTGCGTTCTGCCGCTTGCGGGGATGCTCCTGTGGGCGTCGGCATTCGTTTCGTTCATATTCGCCCTGGTTTCTTTGGGCGGCTTTTGGTGGGGGATATTGTCGGTTGAGTGGTTTGATATAGCTCAAACCATCGGAATTCTCGCCATCGGGCTCAAGCTCGGGCTTCTTATCCGCATTCATCAATGTAACGGCAATCAATAATTTTTATGGCAACTTTCTTAGATAACAACAAAAAAGGCGAACCAGGAAGCGGAACCGGCCTAAAGGGTTTTAATGTTTCGCTCAAATCAGAAGACATTCAAAAGGAGAAGGCCCGCATCGTGAGGGTTCACCGCACGTTCTTTGATGTGAGCATGACCGAGCGGCTTTTGAGCCTCATAAATTTTTTGGCGCTTACCATTTTTTGCGCCCTGCTAACGCTTTTCCTCATCCAAAAAGGGTATCAGGCGGCCGACGAAATAAACACCATTTCGGACTCTCTCAAAGACAAGCGCGTGTTAAACGACCCGGCGCTCGGAGAGAAGGGACTGCTTTCCGGCACGGATGAAGCGACAAACACGGAAAAGGTTCCGAGTAAAAAATAACTAATTTATAATAAAATCTATGGATGAAGTTTTTGTGCGGGATTTTATGACGACGGAAGTCGTCTCCGTTAAAGCCGATACCTCGGTTCTTGATGTCGTTAAAATAATTTTTGTGAACGGATTTAACGGCGTGCCGGTTGTTGACGAAGAAGGGCGCCTTGCCGGTATCATTACGGAGTGGGACTTCATTGCAAAAGGGTCTCCGGTATTTTTCTCGCCTTTGGGAAGGCTTCTTCAGGAGCTCGACATTTTTCGAGAGGACGAAGGAGAAATTGACAAAAAGATAAAAGAGATTGTTTCTTCAAAGACTGCAGATCTCATGAACCGCGAGCCTATAACGCTTACTTCGAACAACACCGTGCAGGATGCAGCAGACCTCTTTTTGCGCCATCACAGGGTAAACCCGGTCCCTGTTGTTGATAAGGACCGAAAACTTGTCGGTATCATCAGCCGATATGACCTTATTAAGCTTTACGCCGACCCGGTATTCTGGAAGAAACTCGCAGAGAAGAATCATGAAACGCAGGTGAAATAACGCACTCGTGCGCAGGGTCTGCTTTTTCAAAAGTTTAGCAAGAAGTTTTTCTAATTCTTAATTTTAGCCGCTATGCCCACAAATCCACAAATGAAATTAGCTGAAAATCTTCTCGACCTTAACACGGTAAAGCAAGAGCCGACCCGCATGGGCTTTGGGTTGGGACTGGTTCAGGCAGCAGACGAAAACCCCAATATAGTCGGACTCTGCGCAGATCTAACCGCTTCCACGAAAATGGACGACTTTGCGAAGAAATATCCGTCACGCTTCATCCAGATGGGAATTGGCGAGCAAAACCTTGCTGTGACCGCGGCTGGCCTTTCTGCCGTCGGCAAAATTCCATATATCACTTCGTATGCGATGTTCAGTCCCGGTAGGAATTGGGAACAAATTCGAACGACTCTTTGTTATAACAACTCCAACGTAAAGGTTGTCGGCTCGCATTCCGGTGTTTCCGTCGGTCCAGACGGCGCAACGCATCAGGCGATTGAAGACATGGCTATTGCGCGTCCAATTCCGAACATGACGGTGTTTGCTCCGTGCGATTCTGTCGAAGGAAAAAAAATTGCATATGCAGTTTCAAAATTTTACGGTCCGGCATATATCCGCTATACGCGCGAAAAGACTCCCGTTATAACAACGGAAGAAACACCGTTTGAATTGGGGAAGGCTCAAGTTTTCTGGTTCGAACCGGAAGGAAAAAAGCCCGATGTTGCCATTATTGCTTGCGGTCCGCTTCTCCATAACGCAATTCTTGCCGCGTCCGCTCTTGAACGCGAGGGGTTGGCTGTGCGCGTCATAAACAACGGCTCGGTAAAGCCGATGGACGAAGCAACTATCGTTCAAGCCGCGCGCGACGCGGGCGCTGTCGTTACGGTTGAAGAGCACCAGACTGCGGGAGGAATGGGTTCTTCAGTTGCAGAAGTTCTCGCAAAAAATTTCCCTGTTCCGATTGAATTTATCGGCGTGCAAAATCGCTTTGGAGAGTCTGGCGAGCCGAATGAGCTTATTGAGGTGTTCGGCATGGGGGTAACCCATATTATTGAGGCGGTAAAAAAGGTCATTGCAAGAAAAAACGCTTAAACTAGTGAAAAATCAGCGTTTTTGACGCTGTTTTTTCTAAAAGAGCGTAAGAGTCATAAGGTTTGACCGTCTACTATAACAAGTGATAATATATAATAAGTGCTAATAAGTAACTTTTTCGGGACTAATCCTGGAAGATGCAAATAAATATATGAAGAAATTATTGCCTTTTTTTATAACAGCAGTCATTTTAGCAGGCCCCGCGCTTTCTTGGGCATCTGTTGACCCGGCAACAATTCAGGCCCTGCAGGCGCAAATTCAGGAGCTTCAGGAAAAAATAAGAGCTCTTATTGCCCAAGGCAACTCCGTAACTCAAACGAAGCCGGCATTTGGAGGCAGTACGACTATGATGTCTGGGTCTGGCTCCGCAGGCGCCGGAGTTACTGTTTCTGGCGTGAACATGCAGGCGATTTTTAACGACGACACATCCAATGATGACATCATTCAGCTCAACAATCTCCGCATCCAAAGCATTGACGCTCAAGCTGGGGTAGCACTCATTACTGCTTCAAACGACTTCGGCATTAACTGCCTTAAGTTCCAGGATCAGGATTCTACATCCGGGATTTCATTTCCGTGCCCAATGCCGCTGTCAATTTTGTATCAGATCAAAGTTGACTCCGATACAAGGCTCTTGTTGCGAAACCGCCAAAAAGCGACTCTTGCGGATTTTGCGGTAGGGGACCGGATAAATGTTTATGGCTTTATGGACCGCGCCTCAAATGCGGTTACCGCTGTGCTTGTGCGAAACATTGACAAGCCTGCTACAAAAAAATTCATTCAGTTGAATAATGTTCAGGTGGCGTCTCTTCCTGACTCAACATCTCTGCCAACATCGTTCGTGGTCATTCAAAACGGCATTTCACCGTGCTTTGATTATGGTGAGATGGGTGTCGGCGGCAAAATCTTCCCGTGTCCGCTCGGTCTTGAGATGCGCGAGATGAAGATGAATATTTCTGCACCTAATAGCGCTGGCGTACTAAACACTGCAACAGCAATGTCGGCCTATTATCCGGCGGCCCGCAAATATTCAATCACAGTAACGCCCGACACAAAAATTATTGGAAGCAATCGCCAGCCGTTGACGCTTAAAGATATTTCGGTCGGCGATACCCTCAATATTTATGGAAGCCAGTCGGCGTCCGATAGCACTTCCATCAGCGCACTCATTATTCGCGATCTTTCAAAACCGGTTGCCAACGAACGCTCGGTACTGCGGGTTGCGGTAACTGACGCAAGCATCATGTGCATGCAAATCGGCAGTCAAACTGATGCCCTGAGTTCTATTATGGCTCCATGCGGAATTCTTTATAATGCAACAGTCGACCTTTATGGCTCTGATGGATCTATTCGGCATGGATCAACTGAGCGAGGAGTGGCGGTGTTCGAGAACTTGAAGCCGGGTACATATACAGCAGCCGCTTCTGCTCCTGGGTATGATAGAAACAAACTTGCTGATATCAGACTTGATGTGCATCAAATTCAGACGGTTACTATCATGCTTCAGCACTTATCCTCTAGGGGCATATCGGTCAGAGCGCTTGATAATTTGAACGGTTCGGTTGGAGTGTCTTACGGTGCGAATTTTGAGGCATCCGGCGGTGTCGGATCATATGTCTGGGCGATAAGTGACGGCGCACTGCCTCCGGGACTTTCGCTTACTCATCCGCCCGTGCCGATGATTGCTTGCCGCGTTGATGGACCGTGTCCCATATATCCCCAAAACCGTATTTTGCTCTCGGGAACTCCGACACAGGGCGGAACGTATAAATTCAGATTAACAGCAACCGACTCACAGGGTCATTCCGGCTCAGAAACATTTATCGCGGAAATTCGCGGCGGCAGTGTCGGGGGCAATTTACCGCCAAGCATTTATGGAGTTACCGGCCCTACTCTTTTAGCGGTTGGCCAGCAAGGAACATGGACTGTGAAAGCAGCCGATCCCGAGAATAGTTCATTGAGTTACGCGGTTGTGTGGGGAGATGAATCGACTATGGCTGGGACTGCGCCTTCTCTGAGATCAACGGCAAATGATGTCGTTCAAACTTCGACATTCACGCATTCTTTCGCAAAAACAGGAACGTATGCACCGGTATTTATCGTGACCGATAACTCCGGAACATCGGCTAAAACTACAATTTCTGTAACAGTTACTGCCAACGGAACAACACCGCCAGTAAGTGCCGGATACCTCCAAATTAAACCAGCATCCGCGTCAGTTGCGGTTGGCGGGAGTGTACGTATGCAGGCGATATTTCAGCCATCTATGCCTCCGTGTCCCGTCGGCTTAGCATGCGCTCAAGTTATGCCGGCCCCATATCAAGTTAACGCGGAGTGGACATCAAGCAATCCCGGTGTTGCTTCTTTGGTCATTAGCACTCCGAATTGCGCTCAAGGCACAAATTACTGCGGTCAAGAAGTTTTGGTTAAAGGAATTTCAAATGGCGCGGCAGGCATCACTGCCGTTTATAAGATGTCATCCGGATTTGTTTTGACCGCAATCGCGAAAGTAACCGTAGGTTCAGGCTCGCAAACCGTTACCGTCATTTCTCCGAACGGAGGTGAAACATGGTTAAAAGAAACAATGCAGACTATCAAATGGCAGGACAATTTTGCTCAGACGTGTCCGGCTGGAACGTACTGCGCGTCTATTGCGCCGAGGTATTATACTATTCATCTGGTTCCATATTATCCTCCATGTACAGGGAGTATCTGTCCTCTCTATGCAATTCACGCTCCATATGTGATCGCAAGCAGTGTGGGCGGAATCTCATATAACTGGTCAGTGGGCAAGGTATTGAATACATCCGGGGCTGGTGATGTTGCTCCTGATGGTTCGTACACCGTTCAGGTTTGTCAAACTGGCACAGATATCTGCGATTCAAGCGATTCTTACTTCAAGATTACTTCATCTACGGCAGGGACGACCTCAAATTCAGCGGGGCAGTAATAAATAAGTGAAGCGGTTAACCAAAAACAAAGCCTCGTCTTCCTATATCGAGTTTGCTTCGCAAATTTTGCCGGGCGACCAAAGCCCTCTTTTTCGGAGGGTTTTGACTTAGTCGGCGGGGTTTTGTGGTGGAGAATTTACTTAAAGCATGTGTGCGAGCGGTATTTTGCGTTCATAAAATTAGTGCTAGAGTATAAGAGTATCGCGGAAGGTGGCAACACCGTCTTCGTCGAATAAAAAATTGTTTTTAAAAAAGATATGGCCCAAGGCTCACCTATTAGTATAAAAGACATAATGACGACGGAAGTTATATCCGTTTTTCCGGATTCTTCCTTGTTGGATGCCGCGCGCACCCTTTCAGAACGCCAAATTGACGGCCTTCCGGTCGTTGACCGCGTAACGAACAAACTCGTCGGAATTCTTACCGAATACGACCTCATCAGCAAAGGGTCGGCCATTCATCTTCCGACGTTCCAATTTATTCTTGGAAATATAGCGGCATTCAAAAAAAATAGGACCCAATTTGAAAAGCAAATAGCTGAAGTTTCTGCGCTCACGGTAAAAGATGTTATGAATACCGATCCGTTAACATTGCCGGAAACCGCTTCGTATGATGACGCGGTGTTTGCGTTTCGCGAACATCACCGGGTAAATCCCATTCCCGTCATAAACGCAAAAAAAGAGGTTACGGGCGTCATAAGTCGTTTTGACATCCTCAAACCGCTCCATATTGTTCAGGGAAAATGACGAATGGGGGCGTGCATGAAAGCACCCTGTGTATATGGGGTGTTTTGTATTTTGCAAATTGCTGATAGAATGGATATGTATTTTTTATATTTTTAACGAGCCTGAATATCTATGGAAAAAAAGTACGACTTCATTTCGGTCGGAGATACCGTAACCGATGCGTTTATCCGGCTTAAGGACGCAACGGTCAACTGCGACGTCAATCACGAAAAATGCCTTATTTGCATGCGTTTTGGTGATAAGATCCCGTACGAGAGCGTTACGGTCATTCCGGCTGTGGGAAACAGCGCGAACGCGTCGGTGAGTGCCGCCCGGCTCGGCCTTTCAAGCGCTTTGGTAACAAATCTCGGCAAGGATTATTACGGAACAGAGTGCCTCGCCGCCCTTACCGGAGAAAAAGTATCGACGGAGTTCATCAGTATACAGGAAGGCAAAAAGACGAATTACCATTACGTGCTGTGGTATGAGGATGACCGCACCATTCTGATAAAGCACGAAAACTTTGACTATAAGCTTCCGGATATCGACTCTCCCCGCTGGCTCTATCTTTCGAGCTTGGGGGAGCGTGCCGTAGAATTCCACGCGGAACTTGAAAAATTTCTCACGGAGCACCCCGATGTAAAATTTGCCTTTCAACCCGGAACATTCCAGATAAAAATGGGAAAAGAAGCGCTTGCTGGATTGTACACGCGTGCTGAAATATTTTTCTGCAATAAAGAAGAATCCCAGCGTATTCTTGGAGTTGGTGAAGAAGATATTAAAGTTTTACTTGAGCGGATGCATCACCTGGGGCCGAAAGTCCCTGTTATTACCGACGGTCCCAAAGGCGCGTATGCCTACGACGGAGAAAATTTCTGGTTCATGAGGACGTATCCGGACCCAAAGCCGCCGCTTTCGCGCACCGGCGCAGGAGACGCATTCTCTTCGACGGTAACAGTTGCATTAGCCCTCGGTCTTGACCTGAAGGAAGCGCTTCGCTGGGGGCCGGTAAATTCAATGTCTGTCGTCCAGCAGATAGGCGCCAGAGCAGGACTCTTAACCCGGCATCAGCTTGAAGAATTTTTGAAAACGGCTCCTGCCGATTACTATCCGCAAAAAATTTAGAACGAATTATGTCATACATTCAGGAACTTCATGAAAGAGCATCGCGCGAGGGCTGGGCGCTCGGGCATTTTAATGTTTCGAGTGCCGAACAAATTCGTTCGGTAGTCCAAGCGGCGCTAAACGTGAAGTGCCCCGTTCTCGTTGGCACTTCCGAAGGCGAGAGAAAATATTTAGGGCTCCGCCAGGCCGTCGCACTCGTCCGTTCTTTTCGCGAAGAAACGGGCCTTCCTATTTTTCTTAATGCGGATCACTCAAAAAGTGTTGAAGCGGCAAAGGCGGCGACGGATGCTGGATATGACTCAATACACATCGACCTTTCTCACTTGTCATACGAAGAAAACGTAAAAGGAACAAAAGAAGTTGTTCAATACGTTCGCGTAAGAAACCTTGAAGCTCACGTTGAAGCAGAGATCGGGCTCCTGAAAGGGGAGTCAAAAATCCAGCGGGAGGTCATCGAGGTGAGGCCGGAAGATATGACAACTTCCGCCCAGGCGGCTGACTTTGTCAAAAAAACTGGTATTAACCGTCTTGCTCCCGCCGTAGGGAACATTCACGGCCTTGCGGAAAATGAAAAAATAATCTATCCGGACCTGATAAGAAAAATACGGGGCATGATACCACAACATGTCGGCATAACGCTTCACGGAGGTTCGGGAATTTCTGACGCGCTTATTACTGCCGCAATCAAAGAGGGCGTCAATAATATCCACATTAATACGGAAATACGGGTTGCGGCGGCTGACGCCATCCGAAGTTCTTTGGCCGAACATCCGGAGGAAACGACGCCATACAAGCTTTTAGAACCCATGATCCGGGCGGTGCAGTTGAAGGTGGAGGAGAAACTGAAACTTTTTGGGGCGGTGAATAAGATTTAAATTATTTTTGTCAATAAAATTTATGGATCCTGAAAATTATAAAATAGATTCCGGCATTTTGCCGGAAGATAAGGATAATTTAACAGCAGAGCTGGCGCACATAAAAAAATTACTTGATGATATTGAGCAGGGAGATCCTGACGTGTCATATGCTGACACCGGAGATTCAATGGAAATATTAGATGGCACGTTAGGAAGGTTTCCGTGGTACCAAGATTTTCTTGCCCAAAGACGTGAAATTTCAAAGCGAATGATTGGTGGAGACAAAAGTGTCATTAGGGAGGTTCGCTCTTGGTTAGAAGGAGTAAAAAATAAATTATAATTTTTTTATAATATGAAAATCTTTATTACAAGAAAAATCCCGAATAAGGGTATAGACATGCTTAGGGGAAAAGGATGGGAAGTTGTTGTGAGCCCGCATGATCGCGTTCTCACAAAGGACGAGCTTATTTCGATGGGAAGGGGGGCCGACGCGGTTTTGGCCCAGCTTACCGATAAAATCGACGGCTCGGTCGTTGATGGCTGGGGAGGCACTGTAAAAATTGTCGCAAATTACGCCGTTGGGTACGATAACTTAAAAACAGCCGAGATCGCCGGCAAAGGCGTCCTTATGTCAAATACCCCCGATGTGCTTACCGAAACGGTCGCGGAACACGCAATCGCGCTTTTGCTTTCGATCGCGCATCGCATTGTTGAATCGGATAAATTTTCGCGGGCGGGAAAATTTCACGGTTGGGAGCCGGAGCTTTTGCTTGGGAGCGATATGTCGCATAAGATGCTTGGCATCGTGGGACTTGGGCGTATTGGTTCGCGCGTTGCGTATCACGCGGCAAAGGGGTTCGACATGAACATTCTTTACTACGATGTCCGGAGGAATGAAGCATTTGAAAAAGAGATGGGAGCTCAATTTCGAGAAAATGCAGTCGATGTCTTTAAGGAGGCTGATTTTATTTCCATCCACGTTCCGCTTCTCGATTCAACCCGCCATATGGTCAACGCCGAACTTCTTAAAACAATGAAGCAGACGGCGTATCTTGTGAACACGTCACGCGGACCGATCGTTGATGAAGTAGCGCTTCGCGATGCGCTTAAGGTAGGAATTATCAAAGGAGCGGCGATTGATGTATGGGAGGCTGAACCGAACCTTACGCCGGGATTAACGGATTTGGACAATATCATTATTACTCCGCACATAGCGTCCGCAACGGAAGAAACGCGCCAGAAAATGGGAGAGCTCGCCGCAAAAAATATCATTGAAGTTCTTGAGGGAAGAGCCCCGGTAACTCCAATCAAGGTTTAGTGTTATAAAAAGTCGCTCCTCCACAGGTGGGCAGTTTTACTTTTTGTCAGTGTCTGTAGTAGCATGGCAAAAGAACACTCACTTCGGGAGGTTCTCTCATGGCTGATGCCGATCGGGGAGGAAGGAAGTGCGACTGCGCAAGATTTTACGCTATTCATGTTTTAGATAATCTTAATCCGGATGATTTTATATGTACCTGTACGATCCATTGCAAATGCTCATGCGACTTTTGTGCTCACTCGGGCGTGGCACTTCGCCGTGAAGAAGAGAAGAATAATGGATAGAGCGTAAAATGTCCCTTAGTATGGGACTTTTTCTTTAAAAGGCGTTATTTTCAGCCGTTACCTTTGCATTTTTATTCGTTTATGCTATCATAAACAGCATGCAGGAATTAAAGGCAAAAACACGGGAAATACTGGGAAAAAGCGTTAAAAACCTTCGAAAAGGAGGTTTTTTACCCGCAGTCGTTTACGGAGATGGGATGTCTTCCAAGGCAATTTCAATTCCTATTAGAGAATTTGAAAAAGTATTTAAGGAGGCCGGCGAATCATCCCTGGTAAAGCTTGATGTGGACGGGAAACCCTATAATGTTTTGATACACGACATTTCACATGATCCGCTGAAGGGAAGCCTGCTTCATGCAGATTTTTATGCTGTACGGATGGATAAGGCAATCAGGACAGAAGTTGAACTTGAATTCGTAGGGGAGTCTCCTGCGGTAAAGAATGAAGGAGGAATTCTGGTAAAGGTCATGAGGGAACTTGAAATAGAAGCATTGCCCCAGGACCTCCCGCCGTCCATTGCGGTTGATATTTCCGGACTCGATAAGCTTGAAGCGCGCCTTCTTATTAAAGATCTGAAGCTTCCGAAAGGCGTTAAGGTTCATATGGAAATGGATGATATTGTAGCGCTCGTCGAAACGCCGCGCTCCGAAGCCGAACTTGAAGAACTTGCAAAGACCGAAACTGTCGCAGAAGTTGCCGAGGTTAAAACCGAGCAGGAGGTGAAGGCGGAAGAGAAAGCTAAGAAAGCCGTCGAAGCCGATACTGCAGAACCGAAGAAGACAGATGCGAAGAAGGCAGAACCAAAGAAGTAAGCATACTTGAGCGTATGCAATGTTTCTCGGAGAAAAAAACTTTTTCAATTTTTGGAAAGCCCTTTTTTAGCAGAGGGGCTTTTTGGAGTGCCGCGGTACTTTTTGCAATCGCGGCGACCGGAGCTTTTTTTGCACATGCAGAGACCACTGAAGAAAAACAGCAATCCATTCAAGCGCAAATTGACGCGCTCGAAAAAGAAGCGGAAGGAATAGACCAGAATATCCAAGCCACGCGAAAAGATGCCGAAAACCTGAAAGACGGCATATCAATTTTAAACGGCGAGATTAAAAAAAGGGAGATTGAAATTTTGAAACTGTCTCTTTCCGTCAGGCAGGCCGAACTTGATATCCAGGAAAGGAATAAAAACATCACGATCACGGAAGAAAAGATCGGCGACCAGAAAAAACTTCTGGCTTCCTCCCTTATGTCTCTCAACGACTACGAGTCGGAAGGCATGTTCAAAATGTTCGTAAAGAACAAAACCGTTTCGGCCTTTCTGTTATCCATCGACAGCTTGTATTCCCTGCAAAAGACGGTAAAGGGGCTTATTGTAGATCTTCGTGACAGGGGTGAAGAGCTGAAAAAACAAAAAGACGACCTTGTGGACTACCAGGCGAGCCAGGAAAATCTGAAAGGGCTCCAAGCGGTCGAGAAAAGGTTTCTTGCTCAAAAGAAAAAAGAGCGCGACCAAATACTAGCCCTCACGAAGGGAAAGGAGGCGGTTTATCAGCAGATATTGGCGAAGAAAAAGAAAAGCATTTCGGAGCTCCGCACTCAGCTTTTTTACCTGACGAAAACTGGTGTATCGGCCGAAGACGCTCTGAAATACGCAAATCTTGCGGCAGAGCGCACCGGTATTCGCCCGGCGTTCCTTCTTGCGATTCTTGAAGTTGAAACAGGAAAGCAGTTTGAAGACGGAGTTATTTCCGTCGGCACTAATCTTGGGACGGGAAATTGGAAGCGGGATATGTATGATTGCTATGTCAGTCTCGGACGGAGGTCCGCCGCGGAATCTCAAAAAAGGGCATTTTTTGCCATTACCGCAGGTCTCGGTTTTGATCCCGACCGGATGCCGGTATCGCGCCGTTATGGAAATGGTGCAGGATGCGGCGGGGCAATGGGGCCGGCTCAATTCATCCCCACAACGTGGCTGTTATATGCCAACGAGGTCGCAAGCCTTACGGGACACAAGCCACCGAATCCATGGAACATTGAAGACGCATTTACGGCTTCCGCGAGCTTTTTGGCGGACGGAGGCGCTACTTCCCAAACAAAGACAGGAGAAGTACGCGCGGCCCGCATTTATATCAGTGGCAAAGCGACATGCTCAACAACGACGCCTGCAGGAAGATTATGCAATTATTATGCGAACAGGGTATATTCATTGAGTCTGGATATCGATAAAGTCATTTAGTTTTTTAAATCGGTTCTAAAAAAACGCTCCGATGCCCATCGGAGCGTTTTTCATTCAGGTAGATCAAAATAACATTATTCATTTTCTTTCGCCGCAAACGCCTCAACGATCGCTTCCATATTTCCCTCAAGGATTTGTGCGATATTGTGCCACGTTTCGTTGATGCGATGGTCTGTGATGCGGTCTTGCGGGAAGTTATAGGTTCGCACTTTTTCAGAACGGTCGGCGGTTCCAATCTGCGATTTCCGTTCAGCGCTCATCTTTTTCTCTTCCTCCTGGCGCCTGGCGTCAACAAGCCGGGTTTTTAAAATGGTCATGGCTTTTTCCCTGTTTTTTTGCTGGGACCTTCCTTCCTGGCATGTGACGACTACACCCGTTGGAATATGAATGAGGCGGACAGCCGTTTCAACCTTATTCACGTTCTGCCCGCCCGGGCCTGAAGACCGGAAAAACTCGACTTTCACTTCATCCGGCCTCACTTCAATATCGACGTCCTTTGCTTCGGGAAGCACTGCGACTGATACGGTCGAGGTGTGAATGCGGCCGTTTTTCTCCGTGTCGGGAATGCGCTGGACCCGATGGACTCCCGATTCGTGCTTCAGCTTTTCATACACTCCCTCGCCTTCAAGCTCAAAGGTAATTTCTTTGTATCCGCCGAGGTCGGTTTGATTTGAGTTCAAGACCATCGCGTGCCACTTCTGACCCTCCGCAAACCGCTTGTACATGCCAAAAAGGGTTCCGGCAAAAAGAGACGCTTCAAGTCCCCCCGCGCCAGCCCGAATTTCCATAATGACCTTCGAAACATCCTCATCGCTGTTTCCGTGCATCATTTTGTCCAATGCTTTTTCCTGTTTTTTTAATTCGCGTTCACTCGTCGGGAGTTCTTCGGAGGCGGCTTTTGCGATATCGGTTTCTGAAGAGCGGAGGAGCTCTTTTAATTCCTCAATTTCTTTTCGCAGGCGTTCTACGAGAGCCGCGTGAGCGAGTATTTTTTCGACTTTCGACATGCGCGTTGCGATTTCTTTATATTTTTGCAAATCCGAAATTAGCGCCGGGTCGGCGATGCTTTTTTGAAGTTCGGCATATTCAGCTTTCAATTTTTCCAATTCTTGCTTCATTGGCCTTGTGTCAAACATATAACAATAAAAAACAATAAAAAAACAGTACTGGCACAGAAACAACCAAGCCCAAAGGGCAGGCTCGCTCGGCCACTACTGTGTTTTTTTTGCAAGCCGCCTCTTGTATTTCTCGATGCGGCCTGCGGTATCGACAAGCTTTTCTTTGCCGGTATAAAAGGGATGGCAGTTAGAGCAGATTTCAACCTCTATTTTTTCCTTTGTTGAACCGACTTCAAACTTATTTCCGCACGCACAGCTGACGCGGGCATTATAATATTTTGGATGTATGGCTGTTTTCATAACTCTGCCAGCATAGCAGAGGGGGGGGTAAAACGCAATGGGGCGCTTGGAAAGGTGGCTAAAACAGGCAAAGCCATGCCTTGCTTGCATTATTTTCAGGCGTGTGCTATCCTCGTTGGGTATGGGAAACAATACATTCGATATGGCAGAAACAACCCTCGAAAACCAAAAACCAGCCCAAATATTCGACGATCCGGAAATGGAAGCGATGATGGATGCCGGAGTCCACGTGGGGCATACAAAAATGAGGCGGAATCCGCTAATGGGTCCGTATATTTTTGGTGTTCGCAACAACGTTGAGGTCATTGATCTTGAAAAAACGAAGGAACTTTTCAAAAAAGCCCTTGAATATATGAAAGAGCTTGTCGGGAAAGGGAAGGTTGTACTTCTTGTCGGAACCCAGCCAGCCGCGCGCACCATAGTCCAGGAAATAGCGGACGAAACGCAGATGCCGTCGGTTACGCGCCGTTGGATAGGAGGAACGCTTACGAATTTCAAGATCATCTCAAAAAGGATAGAAACGCTTGAAACTCTTGAACGCGAAAAAGCGAGCGGAGGATTCGAAAAATATACTAAAAAAGAGCGGCTTGTACTGAATGACGAGATCGATCGCCTGAAGAAGAATTTTGACGGCCTAAGACTTTTGAAAAGCATGCCGGACGCCGTATTTGTCGTAAATATAGTGCAGGATGATCTTGCCGTTGCCGAAGCTCGCCGCATGAAAATTCCTGTTATAGCCTTTTGCGATACGAATTCAAATCCTAAGCTTGCGGATTTTCCCATCCCCTCGAACGACGATGCGGTTCCCGCGATTCGCTACATGGCGGGACGCATCAAAGCCGCACTTCTCGAAGGACGGATGGCTTCGAAAGCCCCAAAAACATAACAATGGTTACTGTGGAACAGGTAAAAGCGCTTCGGGAAAAGACCGGAGCTTCGATGAATGAGTGCAAGAAAGCCCTCGAAGAAGCGGGAGGAGATTTGGCGAAAGCAGGGGAAATTCTTTCGCGAAGGCTCGGCAATATGGCGGGAAAGCGCGTGGGAAGGGAAGCAAAAGCCGGAGTTGTCGAATCCTATGTCCACTCGAACGGGAAACTCGGAGTTCTTGTAGAGCTTTTTTCGGAAACGGATTTTGTCTCAAGGAACACGGAGTTTCGGGAGCTTGCACATGATTTAGCGCTTCATATTGCGGCCTCCGCTCCGCAGTATCTTTCTTCGGACGCGGTTCCGGATGAGGCAAAGGCCACCCAGCGAAAGGGTTTTGAAGAGGAAGCCTCAAAAATGGGCAAACCAAAAAATATTACCGACCAGATCGTTGAAGGGAAAATAGCGGCATACTTCGACCAGTTCGTGCTCTTAAACCAGCCTTTCGTCAAAGACCCGAACAAAAAAATTTCCGACGTGGTAAACGAAGCCATCGGGAAATTTGGAGAGAACATCAAGATCGGGCGATTCGTGCGTCTTGAGATTTAGAACCAATTGGAATTTAAATAAAAAAGCCGTTCCAACAGCATTGGAGCGGTTTTTCAGTTATTTCTAATCGGTACAAGTTTTCTCATGCTGGTTGCGAACGCTTCTATCCACTCGCGCACCGTGCTTTTTGCGGGCGGGAGAGGCTCCACATTGATAAAATAATAGAATGTGGTAAACCCGGGGCAGAAAAGAAAGTAGATGCACTTAAAAAGAAGAAAGCCTTTCGGGTCGCTAATTGAGGAGGGCAGGTAGACGATATCCCAGAGAGTGATCGCAAGCCATAACACCCTCCACATCCAAGAACTGGAAAGCGAGTCAAAATTTACTTTCGCCTTGCTTTTCTCAAGCACCTGGCCCTCCGCCTTATCGCAATTTTTAATGTCTACAAGCAACCCAATGGAAATTATAACATACAGGAAAAGGGAAAAGAGGTCGGTTTTGCGATGAAGGAGGGGTAGCCAGAAGTTTGCTGTTGATACGGCAATGCTCATCCATACGAAAAGGAGCGCAAGTTTTGCAAGAAAGAAGTTCGTTCTGCCCGTAAGGCGCTGGAATTTATGGCACATGCGGGTAACGAGAGCGAGTATCTTCTCGTCCAGAATCTTCATTTCACGGCTCCGCCAAGGTAAAAGTTCTGGGCTATTCATAGCATACTCCCCGAGCTCGTTCAAGGGTCTTTATGGCCATATTCTTGCAATTTGGGGGAAAATTCGATATAGTAAAACGAGCCTAATTAGTTTCTAAGTGCATACACATGGCCGATATAGTGTTAGTTTCAGTATCATTCCTAAGCCTCGGCGGGGTTGTCTATATGATTTCACGGAAAATTCCTTTTCTTTTGGCTATTCCGGAAAGTATCATAGACGAAAGTTTTGTTACAAAACCTTCAAAACTGAAAGTTTTTCTTGAGAGGATACGGACATATGTTCTGGGGAGGGAATATGAAGAACCGATTCTGGCGTTCGCCGAATGGTTGCTCCGGAAGATCCGGATAGCCCTGCTTCGTTTTGAGCATCGGTCGTTTGCTGTATTGAAATTTATTCAGGAGCGAAGGCGCCATCTCAAAATACCGAAAGACCAGAGGGATTACATGGAATCAATGAAGGCTGAAGAAGATGATATAAAATAGCGAGTTTGCCGGCCAGCAAATCAGTGTCTGCACTCATTTTGCGCCGTGGCCCCCCAAGCCACCTTAGCTCAGCGGTAGAGCAACTGTTTTGCTTGTCCCGTTAGAGCCGACCTAGCTCAACGGCAGAGCAACGGTTTTGTAAACCGTAGGTTCCGAGTTCGAATCTCGGGGTCGGCTCTAACGGGATAAATAGGTCGCGAGTTCGAATCTCGCCTTCGGCTCCAGGCAAATTTTTACAAAATCTGGATAAAGCGTGGGTCCTCGGTTTCCGCCAGAGGCGGATCCGCCCCTGGCGGACAAATCATCCTGCGGCAAGCAGTCAAGAGCGGCTTTGATAGCACAGTAGGCGAGCGTTCGGTTATTTAAAATTTATAATTTTAAATTATAGTTATGGGCGGTTCGCATAGCGGCAATTGCATCTGGCTGTAGACCAGACGTCCTTACGGACTACGGGGGTTCGAGTCCCTCACCGCCCATTGAATATAACCGTGCAAAGCACGGCTATGATTCGGTCGTGAGGGACGAGAAGGGAAGTCCGGGGGACTTCCCCGGGTTCCGCTGAGGAAGCGGAACGAGTCCCTCACCGCCCACAATAAAATTCAACCCGTAGGGTTGAGATTTTATTAGCGGAAGGAAATGCGGATAGGATAATGCCCTCCAGCCATATTTTTAATTACCCACTACGTTTATGAACGCTATTAGTCAACGAATTCACTTTTTAAGAACTGCTGTGTTTGATCGGGAGGTTGGGGCGGTAACCAGGAGTTCAAAATATGTTATTAAGAATGTTTTGAAACATATTCCGAAGTCGCTGGATGAGATTGTTGAGTATGGGCCGGGCGATGGAATTCTTACAAAGCTCCTTTTGCGGCATCTTTCTCCGGATGGGAAGCTCATTGTCATTGAGTCAAATTCTGAATTTATAAAGATGTTGAATCGTATTGATGACGCGCGCCTTTCAGTCGTCCACGGCAAGGCGCAGGATGCTGTTCGCATAGTGCGTGAAAACGGAATTCGTAGCGCGGACGCAATTATCGCGAGTATGCCGTTTTCTTTTTTGAATAAAAATGAAAGAACGCAAATTGTAAAGGACTCCTACGCCATGCTTGCACCCGGCGGCATGCTATTAATATTTAATCAGTATCAGCCGCTTATGGCATCTCCAATTAAAAAATATTTTGGCAAAGCGCATATTGCGCTTGAGCTCCGCAATATTCCCCCTTGTTTTATCATGTACGCGCGGAAAAAGTGATTGGTGCTGATTGTAGGTACCTTTTCTCACGTCGCGTAAGATGGTTTACAAATTTACCGCCCGCCTTGGATACCCGTCGTTCCTGATTGGCGTATATGAATCAAACAAAAATAAAAACCGCTCGCACGAGAGGTTTTGTTTTTATATGCGTATAAAGAGCTATTTTTTCTTCCCGAGCCAGACAATACTGGGACCGCCGGTAATTTTTGGCCAGGCGCGCTGCTTAATCGAAATATAGAGCATCCAGACGATGGAGGGAATACTAAGGAATGCGTAAAATCCAATAGCAAGCGCGGCCCCGTGATAGCCCAAGACCCAAAGAACAGCGGGGGAAATAAGAAGAGCAAGTGAAATGGCTACAGCGGTCATGTCATGCCTCCGCCATGTCTACAAACATAAATCGCTGAATGATGTTAGCACGAAGGTGTTGTGTTTGTAAATTCTTCAGAAGTTAAAGACTTTGAGTGAATAAGAGAGAAGCTAGAAAATATGACCCACAAATACTGTGGATTTTTTGTTGTGTGCATATATTGTGTATAAACTTTTATGTCATTTTTAGCAAAATGGCTTAAAACCTCATTTATTTGCACGTTCAAGGCATGAAAAATTAGGTTTTTAGCGATTTTGAAATGGTATAAAAGTGGTGTATGATATAAGTGTTGTGGAGGATTGTGGATAAGTGTGGGTATAAAAACATTGAAAAGGGGATAAGTCAGGGCTGTACAATTCCAAAATCCGCATAAATACTTAAAAATTTTTTTCACCCACACCCTTCTGTCTAGCCTTTTGTGGTCGGGTACAAGAATACTTTGCAATTTTAGAACCTTTTCTATCGGCAGTCTTGCCCCGGAAGTTCATTAAATAGCTCAAATCGTATGTTAATCGGCGAGTACAACCATAGCATTGACCCGAAGAAGCGGCTCGCCATTCCGGCTAAATTGCGCAAGGAACTTGGGGAGCGGGCAGTGCTCGCTCGGGGGCTGGATGAGTGTTTGTTTCTCTTCCCGATGGCTGAATGGGAAAAATACACGGCAGAACTTTTGAAGCTTCCGATGGGAAAAGAAGCGGCTCGAAGCCTTAACCGCATGATGATAGGAGGAGCTGTTGAGGTTGAATTTGACGCGCTGGGAAGAATTCTTATTCCGGACAACTTACGGCACTACGCGGGTTTGAAACAGCGCGCCGTCGTTATGGGAATGAATAACCGCCTTGAGGTTTGGGACGAGGAGAAATGGCAGTCGTACCGGGCGGCCGCGGAAAAAAACACCGACATGCTCGCGGAAAAACTTGGAGAGCTCGGACTGTACTGACATATGCATGTCCCTGTTCTTCTTGACGAAGCCATACGTTTGCTTGACCCCCAACCCGGAGAAAACTTTATTGACGCGACCATCGGGGGTGGAGGACACGCAGAAAAGCTTATTAGCCGGATAGGGACTGAAGGAAAACTTCTCGGCATTGACTGGGATGAAGAGCAGATCAGGCGTCTGAAAGAAGAATGGCGCGAGAAGACAAATGTAATTTTGACAGCCGCTAACTACAAAAACCTTGAGAACATTATTAAACAATATAATTTTGCTCCGCCTGACGGAATCCTTTTTGATCTCGGTTTCGGCCTTCATACTCTTGAGGTTTCTGGGAAGGGGTTCAGTTTCCAGAAGGACGAACCGCTGATAATGCGATATGGAGGAGACGAAGGACCGACAGCGCGTGAAATTCTGAATACCGCAAGCGAAGCCGAACTTGAAAGAATTTTCCGCGAATACGGAGACGAGCGCTATTCGGAAAATATTGCCCACGCGGTCGCGGTAGAGCGTAAGCGAAAACAAATCGAGCGCACCGCGGACCTTGTGCGCATCATCGGAGAGGCGATACCGCGCTTCTTAGGCCGGAGAGGCATCAACCCCGCGACACGGACATTCCAGGCGCTTCGGATAGCAGTGAACGATGAATTCGGAAATATAAAGAAAGGGGTTTCTGCGGCGATTCGGGTTCTTGCAAAAAACGGCCGTATCGTGGTAATAACATTCCATTCTGGAGAAGACCGCGTTGCAAAAGAAATTTTTAAAAAAGCGTCGGAGGAAAAAACGCTTGAGATTCTAACTAAACACGTCATAAGGCCAGGGAGAGCGGAAGTGTTGCGAAATAGGGCCTCTCGGAGCGCAAAATTAAGGGCTGGAATAAAAAAATAATCGCATGACCGTACTTGTGGCACAACTGAATACGCTTTCCCTGAAGAATGCTCCCTGGCTAAAGAGGACCGGCCGCTGCATTGAAAGGAGTGCCTTTGGAACGCTGTATTCCTACCGAGCCTTGCTTACCGGAACGCTTTTTACGGTTTCACTTCTGCTCGCGGTTCTCTATGTTATTGAATTCAATACCGTCCTGATGGTAGGGGACAGGCTTTCGCTTCTTGAGCGGAGCTCCAAAAAAGCAGAGAGCGAATTCGTAAAAAATACCGCGCTGTATTCAAAGATACGCTCCGAGATTATTTCACGCTCTGTGGGGGCGGCTGATACCGCGGCCGTACTCGAACGGGTCTCAAAGATCTACTATGTTGAACATAAGCAGTTTGCAGATGCCGCTCAATACATTCACTAGAGGACGGATAAACACGATTTTAAATTGAAAAAACTTTTTTTGCGTATATACTGGGCGTGTGGAAGGGAAACATTTTGAGAAAATCGTTTCGTGGAGATTTCGGCTTGTATTCGGCCTTTTTCTTTTGCTCGCGGTCATCATTTTGACGCGGATTTTTTATATTTCCGTTATCAAGCATGATGATTACTCCGCCATCGCCGACCGCCAGCACCGCCTGCGGGAAGTACTGCCCGCAAGGCGGGGGAGCATTTTTTTTCAAGACCGGTTTGGGAATGAAAAAATAGCCGCTTTTTCTTCCGATACCTATGACCTGTCCGTGTCTCCAAAATCAATAAAAGACCCCCTGGACGTTGCACATAAGCTCGCGGTGCTTTTTAATAAAATACCGGCGGATTATTTGCCTAAACTTCAAAAACCCGACGATCCGTTCGAGATAGTTGAGAAGAATGTTTCTGTTGAGATGGCGGACGCCATTGACGAGGCAAAAATTCCGACCCTTTCGTTCCTTCCTTCCACTCAGCGTATATATCCCGGCAGAAGGCTTGGCGCGTCAGTCCTTGGGTTTATTGGCTACAAGGATAACGACGTAACGGGGCTGTATGGGATTGAGAAAAAGTTCCAAAAGGAAATGACCGGAACCTCGGGGCTTTTCGAAGGCGATAAGGACGCATCAGGATTTTGGGTAGCGCTTGGACAGCGGAATGTGCAGAACGCGGTGAACGGGTCTGATCTTGTTCTCACGGTTGACTACAACATTCAGGAGCGGCTCGCGGCCGAGCTTTCAAAGGTTAAAGAGAAGTGGGGTGCTGATTCAGGGCTTGCTGTGGTGATTGAACCAAAGACCGGAAAAATTTTAGCCCTTGCGACCGACCCCGACTTTGACCCGAACGAGTATTTCAAAGAAAAAAATTACCAGGTATTTAAAAACCCAGCGGTGGAGTCCACCTATGAGCTTGGTTCCGTCATGAAGCCGGTAACAATGGCGGCAGGCATTGATACGGGGGTCCTGAACCCTGACACAAAATATGAGGATTCGGGGAAAGTGAAAATCGGCAGTTATACGATACAGAATTTTGATCAGCAGGCGCATGGCGTCAATACCATGACACAGGTGCTTGAAAAATCCCTCAACACAGGCGCGGTGTTTGCGGGGCGCCTCGTTGGGAAGGAAAATTTTAAGAAGTACATTAGCGGTTTTGGGTTTGGTTCGCTTCTTGGCACGGACCTTCCCGGAGAGGTTCCTGGAAACATTTCGAATCTTAATTTTAACCGCGATATTGATTACGCGACCGCATCGTTCGGGCAAGGAATTGCCGCAACCCCGCTCCAGATGGCATCAGCCATGGGAGCGATCGCAAACAACGGGAAGCTCATGCGGCCGTACATCGTTGAAAAAATAAGAAATCCTGACGGGGAAGAAGCGGTAACGACCCCAGAAGTTATTCGCCAGGCAATACGCCCGGAAACAAGTGAAACGCTCTCAAAAATGCTCGTTTCGGTCGTTCGGAACGGCTTTGAGGGACATGCCATTATCAAAGGGTATTTCATTGCGGCAAAAACCGGTACCGCGCAAATTTCATCGAATGATCGCAAGGGGTACACAGGAGAGTTCATTCACACGTTCATCGGATACGCTCCGGCGTTTAACCCACGATTTCTCATCTATGTTCAGCTGAATAAGCCTCGGGGCAATATATTCGCGGCCAACACCTTAACGACGACATTCCATACCCTGACAGAATATTTGCTGAATTACTTTGAAGTGCCGCCGGATGAACCGCTCAAGTAAAGAAAAAAGCCCAGAAAGGGCTTTGGAGGTTATTACGGGTTTTGCGTAATGTATTCGATGAACCATGGCTGTTCTCGCCGCAATGCGGAGTAAGGCGGATAGTAGAGCGGAAGAGACTCTTTTCCAAGAAGCGTGAGGAACGACTGCAAAACTTCCGGGAGAGGAGCCGCGTAGGGGTGAGCCGTAAATGTATGCAGAAGAGCGGAATCAAAGTCGAGTCCCATCCACATGAGATACGTGATGACGAAAGACGCGGAACGCGAAACGCCAGCTCGGCAGTGGACAAAAACGCGTTCATTTTTTTCCGCGGCGTCTTTTACCCAAGGGAAAGCCGCTTTTACTAAATTTCCGTTTGGGTCTTCAAAAACAGCATCGGGAATTGGATAGATAATTTGTGCAATGCCGTTTTGAGCGCAGAACGCATGCGGTGGGCGATGAAGAGGTTCGTTGGTAACCGAAACAATCCGCATAATGCCGAATTCGCGGAGAATTTTAGGGTTTGAAGCTGTTGTGGCATTTCCCAAATAGAGCGTATCGGTTATCTTTGAGATGACGGAGCGCGCCATGTGTTCTCCTTATAAAGGAACTATGTGCTGGAACTGTATCAAAAGAAAGCGGTTTATGCAAAAGAAAAAGCCTCATTATGAGGCGACTACGCGTTGAACTTGAGGCCGAAACCGTAACCACTGGACAAGTTCTGGAGTACAGCAATGACAAGTGAAATCGGCCCGCCGAATAAAGAAAAAAGAACTATTCCAAATCTTTCTATGCTAGAAATTTTGAAAACCTCCGGAATTAAGCCATATCTTTTTGTTAGATATCGGTCAAGACTGCACAACCCGTGAATGACGGAGCCGTATGCATAAATTGCGCAAAGAACATGGAAAATGAGATAGGCAACAAGCAGGCTCACGGCATTTTCTCCACAATTCACTACTCAATTTCGTAAAAATATAGTATCATGAGTTAATAAATTCATCAATGCCGGAACAAATTTTACAATACATTCTAAACGTTCTTGCCCGCCTGACCCTGAAGCGCTACAGGCCGCTTATCATAGGGATCACGGGTTCGGTCGGCAAAACCTCGACAAAAGAGGCGATATTTTCCGTGCTCAAGAAAAAATACAACGTGCGAAGAAACGAGAAAAGCTTTAATACGGAGATAGGCCTTCCGCTTACAATTCTTGGCGCGAAAAATCACCATAGAAATATCATCGGCTGGGTGGTGGAAATTTTAGTATCTTTCCTGAAAATCATATTTGTGCGTCGCTACCCCGAAGTGCTCATTTTAGAATATGGGGTGCAAAAGCCGAAAGACATGGACTACCTTGTCCGTCTTGCTCCGCCGTCAATTGCCGTTGTTACGGCAATCGGCGACATACCTGTTCATGTTGAATTTTTTGCGGGTCCGGAGGAGGTAGGCAGGGAAAAAGCAAAGCTGGTGGACTCCCTCCGGTTTACGGGGAATGCAGTACTGAACATTGACGATACGACCGTTCTTGACATGAAAGAAAGAACGCGGGCAAAAACCCTTACGTTCGGATTTGATGAACGCGCAGATTTTAGAATCTCCAATTATGAACTGCGCCTGAAGCACGAGGAAAAACAGAACACCGTTCCGGAGGGAATTGTGTTCAAAATAACATATCGTGGCAAAGTTATTCCTATCCGCCTGAACAACTGTTTCGGAAAACCGCAGGTGTATTCCGCAACCGCCGCCGCGGTTGTTGGCGTTATTCTAAGCATGAACCTTGTTGAAGTAGCCGAGGCACTTCTATTGTACGAGCCCCCGCCCGGGAGACTCCGGCTCCTTCCGGGAAACAAGGGTTCGTATATTATTGATGACACATATAACGCCTCTCCGCAGGCGATGCGCGAGGCGCTTGAGCTTCTTAAGTCCCTTCCGGGCTCGCGCCGTATTGCCGTCTTAGGTGACATGCTTGAGATAGGAAAGTTTACCGAGCACGCGCACCGCGCGGTTGGGGAACAGCTGGCGGCGTTCGCCGATATACTTCTCACCGTCGGACCTCGTTCTAAATTTATTGCTGAAGAGGCAACGCTAAGGGGAATAAACAAAAAAGAGCGCTTACTTGACCCGAGGGATGTTTTTTCTTTTGACGACTCCCTAAGTGCTGGCAAAAAGCTTGATGAGCTCATAAAACCCGGCGATCTCATCCTTATTAAAGGTTCTCAATCCATGCGGATGGAGCATGTTGTGGAAGAAGTTATGGCTCATCCTGAAGATGCCGGGCGAATGCTCGTTCGCCAGGATAAATATTGGACAAAAAAGTAGAAATATGGTAATATTTTGGCATAGAAGCACCTTGCACAAATGGGGCCTGGCCAATGAGTGAAGAAGGGAAAATCGCCTTTTTTACACCAGAAATCGCAGTAGACAATTCTCTCTATACGTATAGTGGGGGCCTCGGTGTTTTTGCCGGAGGCTTTCTTATAGCGGCCTGTAAAATGGGCCTTCCGGTCGTTGGTGTAACCCTCCTTCCACGGCAGGGTTACTATGATCAGTATCTGAACGAAAATCAGAAGATGGGTGTCCGGTATGTGAATCGGACGTACGAAGGAATTCTCGAGCCGACAGGCGTGAAGTTCAAAATCCCGCTGTCCGGGTCGGAAGTGTGGATCGAAGTATTGAAACTGCCTGCTGGCAGATTCGGAACGACTGATATCTATTTCCTTGATTGCGACATTGAAGAGAACGATGCTCTTTCGCGTTCGAACACTCTTCAGCTCTATGGCGGTTCGCGCGATTCGGGAGCAAACATCGAGCGAAAGATAGCACAGTCCTTCATTCTGGGGCGGGGTGGGGTACGAGCGCTTGAGCTTCTGAATATTCCGGTTGAGCTTTATCACATCAACGAGTCGCATGCCGCATTTGCCGCTCTTGAGCTTCTCGAACGGGAACTTCAGCTCACGGCCGATCTCGAGACCGCGACCGAGGTGGTGCGTTCACAGGTTGTGTTTACGACGCATACCCCGGTACGCGCGGGAAATCCTGAATACGGAACCTATAGCGACGGTATCCCGATGGTGCTCAAAATGGGAAGCTTTGGAAAGGAAATTACCAGTGAAGTGCTTCGCCGGGTCGGCGGAGAGCCGTTCAACATGACGGCGTCTTGCCTCCGGCTTTCGCGAAAGGCAAATGCCGTGTCTCAAAAGCACGGAGATGTCGCGCAGAAACTCTGGCATTGGGTTGAAGGCGCTTCGCCCATCATTGCAATCACCAACGGAACAAGCCGGGATTTCTGGCAAGCAGAATCGTTCCGCAACGCGAACACCGCCGAAGATATGCGTTTTGCAAAGAAGCAGGGAAAACGTGCAATGCTTCGCTTTATTGAAGAACATACTGGCAAGCACTTAAGCGAGAATATTTTTACGGTCGTATGGGCTCGGCGCTTTGCCGAATACAAGCGGCCTAAGCTTCTTTTTTCTGATATGGAGTGGCTCAAGTCGCGCCTGTCGGCAAATGCTCTTCAGGTTGTTATCGCGGGACGTCCTCACCCGGACGACTATGCAATGATTGACGTGTGGAATTGGCTCTATAAACGCTCAACCGAACTGCCGAACCTCGTCGTTCTTGCGGGATATGATCTTGATATGAGCAAGATTTTGAAAGCGGGAGCCGATCTGTGGCTGAATACTCCGCGCTCTCCGGATGAAGCCTGCGGAACTTCGGGAATGTCTGCCGCGATGAACGGAGCCATCAATATGTCAACTCCCGACGGATGGATGCCGGAAGCAAATCCGGAGAACTGCTTCCTTTTCGGGGCGCGGTTTGCGGCCTCTGATCAGGATGCGTATGACGCTGAAAAGCTTCGGGATGCGCTTGACCAAGTCTTAGTGATGTACTTCACGCCCGGCGAGTGGTCCAAGCGTCAGCTTGCCGCGAAACTCGAAGCCGAGATGCGCTGGACGAGCGACAGGATGGTTTCGCAGTATCAGGAACTCCTATATAAAAAGTAAAAATTCAAGCCGCATTCACGCGGCTCTTTTGTTATCGTACGTTACCCTAAAGGAACCCGCGGCTGTAAGGTCGCGGAATCTCATTTCCCTTCTCCCTCACGTCTTACATACGCACGCGCTCATGCTTTCGTTATTTATCTTACCTGCAAATGAACGATCGGCCATTTTAAGGTAAGTTTGATATAAATAACAGCATTGATGGTTTTTTCAATTACTTTGTTTCTGCGAGCGTTCCGCGCTTTTCAACGGAAAAGATATGTATGTGTTTTCGCAAGGCAAGTAGGTCCAGGTCTTCAAAGAAATCTTCACGTAAAGGGGCAAATCCGACCCAAACGCTTTTTTGAAGCTGGGTATATCCCAGTCCGAGCAATTCCTGGCGGATCCACCGGCGTTTTTTTCTCTCCGGCTCCGGAATATCATAGCTCACAATTCGCATGACGCCGTCCGTATGGGTGCCAGCAGGGGATTCTTGTTTCTGAATCGCTTTTCTCCCTTTTTGCGTGATGCGCCAAATTGCGTTTCTCGTTCTTCCTGTTCGCTCCACAAAACCCTCCTTATTTAATTTTGAAAGGATGGCCGAGAAACTTCTTCGTGAAAATTTACGATTATCTCGTGTATTAAGTAAGGTATGCCATACACGGGCTTGCGGATACTTAACGGGAAAAAAGCCATCAAGGGCAGCCTCGCCTAATTCAGCAATTTTTTTCAATATGAGGTGCCTCAGCTTCATATGCCTATATAACTATTGCCCACCTAACTATGTTAACTAATAACGAACGATCGGTCAAAATGGGTTAACAATATCGAGGAAGAAGCTGCAAGCAAGATTGCTAGCCCAGCCAGGGCGGGTGTAAATGTAGTCCGTAGTCCTCATGCTATAAGCAATGTTAACAGTAATTGAACGATCGGTCAATATTAGATAACAATGGGTGGAGAGAACGTCTGAATGAGTGGGAGAGCACGATTGCAAGACACGTTATCTTGGGCATATGGCTAAAATGGGGTTTTCATGCTATACTGTTTTCGTTACGCCCTCATCGCCGTGTGGGTCGAGAGCAAATGTTTTTGCTCTCGGTGGGCGGCTTACAACAGTTTGAAATTATGCCCTTATCGTCTAGTGGTCAGGACGCCAGGTTCTCATCCTGGTAACCGGAGTTCGATTCTCCGTGAGGGCACAACACTGTGCGAGGTTCTAGGGACCGTGGAGGTAGTCTTGCGTGGGCGACCGAGGTGGTCGTTTTATATTTGACCTATGTCGGTTTTGGAAATTTTAAATGTAAGCTATAGTGAAGGTATGGATCAGTCGAAATATCGGAACAGGGTATACAAGGTTCTAGCCGAGCAAAAATTTATTGTTGGAGGCGCGGAAAGAAAAATTATCAAGGCACGCACCACGAACGGTCGCCGATATTTCTTCATGGTTGCGAAACGTATGGAGAAGAATAGGCCTATCGAACGATTTATAAAGATACCGGAGAATAGCACCAAGAAACTGCTTTTACCATTCGAGCGACAGATAAAAATCGCTAAATATCTCAAAACGCATCATGTTATAAATACGAGGGGTGTTGTGGTGGCAAACTCTAATCCAAAGAAAGGGCTACCGTTTGCGATAATGGAGACGTTTCCGACAGGTCATTCCCGGATCGGATTCATTGAGGAAAATAGGGGAGTTGAACTTTTGGGCAAAAGGGAGGCAGAAAAAACAATTGACCAACTTTATAAGTTCCATGCCGTTAAGATAGCGTCTTTACCTGGTGGCCTTAGGAAGGTCTTAAGAATCTACCCCGGGGACTGGCGCGGTTTTCGCCGCGAAGTTTTTCGTTATTTGAATAAAAGAGTGCGGCCCCTGGATAGAAAGGGCAGGACGGAGCTGTTCCAAAAAGTTTTAGAGCGCCGTCTTGGGGCCAAGGAGATAAAAGAAAAAGTGAAAATACTAATGGCACGACTGGCGCCCACCATTGATTCAAAACAAAATCATGTTCCCGCGATCGTGCACGGCGATATGGCCCCGAATAATCTCTATGTTTTTAACTCCGGCGATGTCGAATTTTTGGATCTCGAATGGGTTGGAGTCTTTAAAAATAAAGCGATTGCAATGATTCTCGATTTTGGAAATCTGAGGGCGCGTGCATGGGGTAACGAGAAGTTCAGGAATTCTCTTGATGAAGCGCTTATTCGAATGTATTGCGCGCATGGACAAGAAAAACTTGGAAGGGCAATTGTTCAGTTAAGTATTCTACGTTCCCACGTTCAACTCTCAGGATTTTTTGAAAATTATCCGCTGGTAAAGCAGCGGGATTTGTTGCAGACGCGGCGAAGAAAATCAACCGAGCAGGATCTTATAAAAGTTTTTGATAGCTGATCGGGGTCCTACAAAAGAAATTGGAAAGGGACCCCAAAGAATGCTTGTAGGGCTTGACCACAGAAGGTCCGAGACCGAGGCGTGGCAAATAGTTATGTCTGAGCCGCCTTGGCAACCGCCGAGGAGGTGGCCGGGAGGTGGTCATCATCCACTAAATAGGAGTCCGATTCTCCATGGGAGCACTTAGAAAACTCTATGAACGAAGGCGATTCACCATTTGAAAAAGGCAGGAATTTTGAAAAAGAGAATGCGGAGTTATTGCGCAATCTCTGGGAACTTTCGGGAGAAGAAATCGGCGAGCTAAGGAGCCGGATTGAGGTGTCTCGAGGGCTTGTCCGCATGTTCATCCATCCTTTTTATGAAGCATCGGAGCAGTATCCTGAAAAGTCGCGCGAGGCGGAGCTTTTGCAGCGAATTGACGAGGGCTTGAAGCGGATTGCAACTCTAGCAGAGGAGAGAACACCGGCAATATTTCTCATGGAGCCATTTCGGAAAGTTGAAGAACTTTCAAGGTCTTTCAGCGATGTTGCGCTAAAAAACAGGCTTTACGTGATTCCAACTCATAGCGCCTCCCCGCAGCCGTTTTTAAATGGAGATAAGGAAGGGCTAGATGCTGATGACTGTTGGTCGGAAAATTGGAATATCCTGCTTGATTGGTTTAAGGAATTAGGAGTCAAAAAAGTCATGATCGGCGGGCAGTATTTGATTATCGGTAGGACAATATACCACCCGGAGCAAGGGAGAGCCTCAAAAGACGAGCTTGAACTTCGCGGGTGCGTGGGGGCCGCGGGCCGTATGTTTGAGAAGGACTTTGAGGTTGAATTTTCAAATTTTGCTTTCCCAAAAACGCAAAAAGACCTTAAAGATGCCGGACTATCCTAACAGGGCGCCGGTGGGAAGGCGAGTTATTTTCTAGTACTCTACCATTATGAAAAATTATGAGCAAGAAAAAGAGCCGCATTTTGTTGACTTGTTTTCTCCTGAAATGGAGAGCCGGTTAAGGGCGGAAGGAAAAATGTACAGTCGGAAGATTGAGCCGATACGCGGAGCAGAACACGTTACAAAACCAACCATCGTTGAAACCCGCCTGCCGGACGGGACGGTGGAATCAATAGAGGAAGCAAAAGCAGGGGACTGGATTATTACCGGCTCCAAAGGCGAAAGGTTTGTTTTTACGGATAAGAAGTTCCACGATTTATACATCGCCGACACTCTGGGCGGATGGATACCGCGGAATCGCAGGGTTGTTGCCTTGCACAACCCATTCAGAAAGGCCGTAAAAATCCAGGCGCCGTGGGGAACTCCGGAGAAGCTGGCGTATCAAGAGGGAAGTGAAAAAGCGATATTTGTGGCGGAAGTTGCTCCGGACGGAACGCTGACAAAGGACCGCTATATTATCGGAGACAACGAAATGCTATTAAATAATTATGAACTTATACCGTAGCTATGAGCACCCTTAAACGCGCTTGGGACTTTTTATCCGACGAGCAACGCCGCACCGTCATTGATGAAATAATCGGGTATTTTGCCACCGAAAAAAATGAAACAATAGGGGTAGTTGCCGCAGAAAACATTTTGGACTTCTTTCTTCAAAGTGCCGGCAATGCAATATATAACAAAGCGCTCGACGACATAAAACCATTTTTAGCCAGCGAGCTTGAAAGTACGCTTCTCAACATTGATATTTCATTACGAAAGGCGGAAATGAAGAAAACCCCTAAAAAGACGGCATAGAGTTGGCCATAACTCGCATGCGCGAGTGTTGGGGAAAGAGGGCTTAAAAAAGAGATACTTTACTTTTTTCTTTACGCTTTCCATCGCAACCCCAGAGCGTAAGTTCGGGGAGTTTCAGCCCATTCTAATTCCTTCCTCCGGTATGATACTGGCAAAGGGGCCCGACCAAGCTGTGATTTTACCGAGGAGTCGGCAGTTTCTCCGAGGTTTCTCCGGTTTAAACTAGGTTTTTTGTCCTGAGCCATTTTTCAGTAAAATCAAAGCTGGCTTGACAAGTGCATAACCCAAGCGCTATAATGGAAATATAGTGTAAAAAATACACTAAATACACTAGGAATGAGCTAAGAGATATATCTTTCAGCGTAGGTTCAGCGTTTTAATCGGCGTTTCAATCCGCGGATGGTATGCTGACTATCACGCAGATATGGCGCCGATTACTATTAAAGGACACTGATAAAATTCTTAATAATCTCAAAGGTATGAAAATCGGTGTATTGGGGAGTGCGTGCAACCCCCCTCACAAAGCGCACATAAGGGCAGGAGAGCTTGTACGGAAAAAGCTTGGGCTTAACCGTATCCTTCTTATTCCGACGAGTCTGCCGCCTCATAAAGAAAAGCCCGCCGTTCTCCCTGCGGTCCGCTTGGAAATGGCGCGTCTTGCAGTAAAAGGCCTGCCGCATTGGAAAGTCTCTACTATGGAATTAAAGCGCCCGGGAAAGTCGTACACGAAAGACACTATTCGCGAGCTTAAAAAGAAATATCCGAAGGATGATTTTTTCTACATCATGGGCTCGGACAATCTCCTTACAATGCCAAAGAAATGGTTTGGGGGATACGAGAGTCTGGATTTATGCCAGTTCGTGGTGCTGGAACGCCCCGGATACCCGCTTTCAGAAGTCCCGCAAGCTATCCGCCAAAAAGTCATCGGCATACAGCAGTATGGAGCGTTCGTCATTTCAAGCACCATGATCCGGAAAGCGATTAAAGAAAAAAACGTGGAAAAAATAGCAAAATTTCTTTCGCCGAACATCCGCCAATTTATAAAAAAGATGCATTTATATGAAAAATAGCAAAGTCACGAAAACCAAAAAGGAACACATAAACACCGGAAACGCTAAAATAACGACAGACATCGTTATCTTTACCATTGAAGACGGCGAGTTGAAGATACTTCTGGTTAAGCGCAAATACGAACCTTTTAAGGGCAGGTGGGCGCTTCCTGGAGGGTTCATAAAAGAAGTGGAGACACTCGAAGAAACGGCGCGCAGGGAACTGTCCGAAGAAACCGGAGTTTCCGGCGTTTATCTTGAACAACTCTATACATTCGGCGAGCCGAAGCGCGATCCTCGGGGGAGAGTTGTAACCGCCGCGTACTTTGCGCTTGCACCTAAACACCTCATGAGTCTTTCCGCTTCCTCTGGCGCCGAAGACGCAAAGCTTTTTTCCGTAAAAAAGCACCCCGAACTTGCTTTTGACCATGAGAAAATAATGCAAAAAGCCCTTCACCGCCTGCAAAATAAGATTCAATACACCAACTTAAGCTGGAGCCTTCTGCCCAACGCGTTCACGCTTTCCGAAATTCAGGCCGTTTATGAGCTTATCTGGGACAAAAAGGTTGATAAGAGGAACTTCAGAAAAAAGATGCTCACGCTCGGGCTCCTGAAGCCGCTTTCAAAAGAACGCACAGGCCTGCGTCAGCGTCCGGCAAAGCTCTATGCGTTCAAGACGAAAACATACGTCGAATTAAGGAGGTTTTTCTAGAATCTACGCAAAACCTTTTCATTCTTTTGGGTGATGAAAAACATCAGACTCTTTAGGACAAAGAAAGAATACGAAGACTTTGTTTTTGGCGAAGTATTTACGGAACTGCTTATTCGCGATAATCCGTTTTACCGAAACCTTATCCAACTTATCATCGACTCAAAAGCGCCTGTTTTTTACTACCAATCCGACGAATCGGAGCACGCGAACTTTTCCGGATATTACAACTTCGAGCTCATCCGCGAAACGTACGAGAATAAAACCCTGCGGAGCATGTATTTTTTGCACGACTTTACCCACCTGTTGTTTTACTATCCGTACGACATGACGTCCGTCTCCGAGGAGGAATTCAGTGACGCCGTTACGCTTGCGGAATACACCGCTTCCAATGAAACTGAAATTTTTATCCATTACCGCATTCCGGAACTCCGTGAGAAGGTCTTTCAGGACAGGCGGATATTTTTTGATATTTTGAAAGAACGGGAAACCCCCCAGCCCCCAATTCAGGCGATGTTTCAGGTGCGAAAGATTATTATTGAAACAGATTCGCTTGATTCGCTTTTCTTTACGAAGCCAGAAGACGCCCAAATACGGGACACGTTCAAGTCTTACACGGGGAGCAATTCTTGGTGTAAAGAGCGCTATCAAGCATCCATCAAGCTTAAAAATCCGCATGAGTATTCCTATAAATTCTTTACCCCGCTGAATTACGAGCGAACCATAACGGTGTATCAATCGACGGCGGGAGAGGCGGAATATCAAAGGAATATTCTTTTGAACATAAGGCTTCTTTGTATGATTTTGGGAATGGAAAATCCGCCGGAAACGTTTGAAGAATGTTTTGAAAAGCTTCCGCTTCTCGAGGGAAAAATTATGTTTCCAAAAAAGTAATTTTATTGAAAGTTTTATAAAAAGTGGTACTTGTTGGGCATACGAACTTCAAAAATATGCCCGGCACATTCATGACGACTAGCAAAAAAACTGAACAAGCTGGATACGCGCGGGTTGCGGCAATCGTTCCGCGCCTCCGCGTCG
>MHQP01000014.1 GCA_001820685.1 Candidatus Sungbacteria bacterium RIFCSPLOWO2_01_FULL_47_32
GGAGGCATAGAGAGTACCGGCGATGCTTGAATATCTGCACACTGCATTTTCATCGGTAACGAGAGAAAGATTTGTTTGAGTCGTACCGGTCGTTAACGTACCCGTAGGCAAGCCCTCGGAGCGAACAGGCGGCGTAGCATCGGACGGGGCTGGGTTGACTGTGACCAGACCATCGTCCCACGTTGCGGGAATCGGACTCAAATTCGGAGTAACAAGGGATTCAGGCTTAGTTTGAAAATCAAGAGTTGATGTCCCGCCCGCCAAAGAATTGAAAGTAAAACTTAATAGATCTCCACTGCCGCTTACGCCAACGCTAGGGAGGCGCGCATAACCAACAATTAAATCCCCCGCCGGATTGACCGCCGTATCTGGTGGAGGTATATCACCGTCGGAATTCAAAAATCCTCCTTCGCTTACTGATACAAACTCTAAAATATCAGGATCAAAAAACAGGTCAAAAGCTACTCCGAAAAGATCTACTATGTTGCTGATTTGAACCGTCACGGTAACTTGAGAGCCAACGGTTACTTCGGTGGATGAGGGGGAAATACTCACGATGGCTGGCAGTGCCTCATCTAGAGTAATAACGCCCGCAGATTCTGACTGTTCTGACTCATTACCCGCCTCGTCATAAGCAGAAACTGAATATGAATACGCTGTTGAGGCGGCAAGGCCGGTGTCTGAATAAAAAGTAACAGAGGCGGTAGCAAGCTCAACGCCGTCACGATAGATCTTATATCCGGCTACACCGACATTATCCATGGACGGAGTCCATGTTAAATCAATTTGACCTGAAGAAATAGCTGTGGCTTGTAGATCAGCCGGCATGGAGGGTGGCGCGGTATCCTCTGAAGGGGGGTTAGGTATGACAGTGACATCAGCATTCTGCCAGGTAGCAGGGATGGGTTCAAATAACGAATCGGTTAACGAAAAGTCGGTCAAATTAAAAAAAGTCAGGTCTGAAGTTCCTTCGGCCAGAGCGGTAAAAGTTAAATCCATCAAATCCCCGCTACCGGTAACACCGCTTGCAGCCATTCTGGAGTAAAAAACAGTTACATCTCCAGGCATATCCTCCACTTCCACCGCCAGAAGATCTGTTGATTCTCCTTCATCAAGGTTTTGATTAAGAAAATCGCCTTCGACTGCCGGTGGGACGAACTGCAAGACAGTAGGGTCAAATGTCAGATCAAAAACTACGTTGGAGAGATCGGAGACATCGCTCACCTGAACCGTTACGGTAAATTGAGAGCCGACAGCGACTTCGGTGGATGAGGGAGTAAGTGAAACTTCCGCGGCAAATGCAGGGAGATAAAAAGGCAGGATGCCGATAAAAACTAGAATAAAAATAAATAAATATTTCCTGAAATTCATATGATTAAAGGTTGTTATATTAAATATTTATTCTATAAGGCCGCTTATTTTATTATTCTCAAAATGTTTAAATTTTTTTAAACTATCCTGTGTGCCAGCTCGCGAGATGAAGACAAAAAGCGATAAAAAAGAAAATAGTGATCTGCCAAATTAATGAGTAGAGGCATAAAGCACGGGAAAGCTTGAAAAAGTTCTAAGCATATTTATTAGCATGAATTATACACTAATATGAATTTTTGTCAATAGCCAGGGGTTGCACGCGCACGAGTAGTTGCTATCTTGACCAACAGAACCATACCGATTACAAGTATTAAAGTAGCCCTTTAATAATCCGTTCAAAGAAAAGGAGCTGAAAAATGCGGAAAAGAGTGCTAATGTCGGTACTTTTGGTGCTCTGTCTTGCTCTAGTAGTCCCAAGAACGACGGCGGCAGGTACCGGAATATTTACATTTACATCGCCTGTCCCTTCAATCAACCCCGCTACCGGTTCACAATACGTCTTAATTGGATATAACCTTTACTGGGGCACCTCGAGCGAAAACTACACGCAATGGGTTTTGATCCCGCGCTGTTTGGATTGCCCTCTCCCAAGCGTGGAGGGAGTGCAGGAATATCATTGTCTGGCTGGGTTTACGCCTGGCACAACGTATTATTTTGTGGTAACAGCACTGTACGAAGGGGATATAGAATCAGACCCTTCCAACGAAGCTGTAAAGACAATGCCGGCGCCTACCAGGCCAACTGGCAATCTGACGGACTTTCTGTCCTCAAGGGACCGGGTCGATGGTTATGACTTGATTTACTTCAATAAAAATTTCGGGAAGCGTATTGTAGGAACTTACTGCTACCCAGCTAACTTTTCGAAGTGGACACGGGACGCGGAGAGATCAGACCTGAACAACGACGGAAGCGTGGATGGTTATGACAAAAACATTCTTTACTCAAATTACGGAAAAACTTACCCGTAGTTACCATTGGGTGTCAGAAAAATAAGGCCGATAGTCTTGCGACTATCGGCAATTTTTTATTTCTATCCGGCCTTGCTATGCCAGAGAGTATAGTCCGAGGTTATTTAAACGCTCCCTTCCGATTCAACGCTTGAGTACGGTCAGCACTACTGCAATAGTTAAACTTATTTTTTTTAATTCTTCACTCTTTTGTTGCAAAGTCTATAAGTTAGTGGTGCCGATTCGTATAGAAGTAAATTACTGTTTTATAAAGAAGTATTCCCCGCGCGTTCTTCCAAAGTTCTCTGGAAAATACATCTCTGACGCAACTGCAGGCAAGTGATGATATTTCCCGGGGATAAGAGACCTAACAAAATAATCATATTCATAAACACCCGGGGCGAGCCGTTCTTTGAAAAGGAAAAGACGGTCATCGTGGGATTCTTCCGCGTCAGGATACAAAATATTCTGGCGATGCTTTACTCTGGAATATTCTTCATCGGCAAGTTCTCCAGGCAAGCTCACAAAACCTCCGAACGAAAATGCAAACAAATTCTTAAATCCGGAAACGAGAGCCGCAAGGAAGTCGGGAGAGTTCCCGGAAACGGCGCTATTTCCCTTAGCCCTGCCTTGTCCCTCTCCGTCATAATAATCGTCTCCGCCGCCGTATGGGTACGGCCGATTTTTTTTCAACGATTGGTCCTCGGTTGCGAGTTTCAGATTTACAAGCTCCATCCCGGCGGGAATAAAGTCTTCAACTGAAACAAAATTCCTTGACTTCGGAACGATGACCGTGAGGTGTCCCTTCAAAACTTCTCCGACTTTCGATTCGGAAACCGGGTTTTTATTTTGTTCGTCGTCAAGCCGGTAAAACTCGCGAGTTACCGCAAAGCCTTCGTCCCGTGGCGGAATACTATCAATCGGCAAGAAATATTTAAGGAGCATGTCATAGTAAAACGCATTCGGAAGATTGTTCTGGTTTTTTTTCGCAAATTCGATGCTATGTACGGAGTTTGAAGGAAAATCCGCAACAGGAAGGAATGTTTCGAATGTATTTAATATCGTATCCTTGTTGAAATAGAACGTTCCTTTCTCTTTTCCATCCAAAGAAAGAGAGAGCGAAAACTCGGATTCGGTCTCCATTTTCCATTGAAGAAAGTCAACCAAAGCGTCGATGACGGAAACCGTGTTATTTGTCGAACCCCACGCTCCGTCTTTTGCGCGAGACCTCAATATCCACCGTAGCACTTTATCCATTATCGGGTTTTGCGACCTGTCGGCAACCAAGGCTTTCAAAAGGAGTGCCGTATCCTTTACCGGAGTTTCATAATAATCCCAAAGCCACTGACCGCTGAATTCCCTCAAAAAGGCTCCGCGCGCATCGATTGTAATTCTATTTTCTAGAGTTTTAAAAACATCATTCTTTACGGAAACCGGATATCCTTTGGTGAGAATGATGGCGAGGTACGCAAGCGAGATGTTCGAGATATCTTCACGAACAAACTTTTTATCAACCGTAATATCCAAAATTTTATTTCTTAAGACACTCTGTGCCGCGTTAAATCCGTCAAGCCGGGAAAGAGCATACGTCGTGAGGATGACAAGATTTTTATCCTGATTCAGCCGGTAATCTGATACTATTTGGCTATAGAGAAACTGCGCGGCCCGATTTAACACGGAATCGTTAACGGCATACCCTGCCCGTTTTAATTCTTCAATGGCGTTTACGATATGAAGCGTCAAATGGAAGCTTGGCTCCATCCCCCGATAATATGTAAATCCGCCCGCCGCTGTCTGATTTGAATATATTCGCGCAAGCCCAATCTCAACCACGTCGTCAACCGAGTATTTTTTGCCCGCAAACTCAACATCTTTCAAAGAAAATTTATCTCCCACATTCGGAACGGAAAGACCGCGTTTCACAATAGCAATTGAACTCAACTTGCTTGCAATCTGCTCCGAACAGCCATACGGATATGACACGAGATAGTTAAGCGCATCCGACAAAAACACGGCAAGAGTAGCGCTCGTTTTGAGCGTAACCCCTCCTTTGTCCTTTACGATATTGTCGGGAAGAAATACATATTCCTTAGCATGTGCGTTTGACGTAAAATAGGCAGTCGCCACCGATTCGTACGTGTCGTTCCTTTTTATCGGGAAGGAGTTTTCTACAGTATCTTCGTACGAATCATTTTTTGCGGAAATAGTGAACGTGTGCTCGCCGTCCTGAATCTTTTCGGGAGATACGACCGGAAAATAGACCATTGAAGTGTCGCGCGCTTTTACGGTAACGGACGTTTGGACGTCGCCTTTTGCCTCGAGAGTCGGACTGGTTAATGAAACAGCAAGTTTTTGCGAAGTATCGGTCTGATTGAATATTTTCGCTCCGATCATAAATTCGTCTCCGGGAATGGCAAAACGCGGGCGCAATGGCGTCACCATGAGGTCTTTTTGGGAAACAAACTCACTATATCCGACGCCGACTTTCGTATCTTTAGTAACGCCCAAAACCTCGGTTTGCCATGTCGTAAGGTTGTCGGGAAGCGTGAATGTTACTTCGGCCTTCCCGTCTTTTCCTGTTTCAACAACTCCCTCCCAGTACGCGGTATCCTTAAAGATGCCTCTTTTTTTCTTCGCTAAATCTTCCGGCTCTCCTCCGCCGCCGCCTTTTGTGCCGAGCGGAATTTCTGCCTCATAAAGAATATTCTTGATATTGGAAGCGGTGGTAACGGTTAACGGCATTCCTCCGTAGAAAAATGCAACCGGATTTTTCTTCGGATTTCCCTTAAGGGCAAGAACGCTCAAATCCGCAACCGCGACGGAAATTTCCGCCGGAAGAGCCCTGCCAAAAGAATCTTTTGTTTCAATAGAAAGGCGGACTTGCTCTCCCGGAAGATAGTGGTTCTTGCTCGGCTTCACGTTGATAAATACCTCTTTTTCTTTCGTGTTGACGACAAAATGGATTTGTCCGAATTTCACCTCGGGACGCGGAGAAAGCACTATCACAGAGACGTAGACATCCGGGATGTGCGCTTCTTTTACCTCAAACGTATAATCAACAAGGTTGCGGTCAATATCAATGATCGAGTAGTCAAAGATCTTGCCGCGCTCAATACTCACGAGCGCCTTTGCTTTCGTGTACGGCGACTTAATAATAATTTTAATTTTATCGCCAACATCAACCTTTGATTTCTCTACAGCCAAATCGAGGGATTCGTTGTTCGTCGGCCGAATGGTCACGGCACCTGACCCATACACATAAAAGTCCTGCGTGGAAATAACAGCATTGCCACGGCCGTCAATGGAGCGCGTCGTGATCTCAAATTCGCCTTCCTGATCAACGCTGAATTCTTTACTGAAATTTCCCTTCGAATCGGTCCCTGCGGTAAACTGCTGGACTATTTCTTTCTTTTTTTGCGATTCATAATAATAACCGCCATCAACTTCGCGCCGTTTAAAGTACTCCCACCTGATCTTTGAAATCTCAACTGCGATATTATTTACAGGCTTTTCTTTCCCCTTGGTGTCAACCGATTTGATTCGAAGTGTATTCGGCTCGCCTTTTCCGAAATAACCCTTATCAAGATTAATCCCAACATAGAACTCGCCCCGATGAACGATGATGGACTTTTCCTGGGACACGGACTGTCCCGTCTTATTCTTGACGGTAACACGAACAATAAATATCTTGCTTTTGTTCCGCGACTCCTCTTTGAAAAATTTCTGAAAATCAAAAAGCTGTTCAATCTTCGCCTTTCCATTTCCGTCAAGCGTTGTTTTCCCCCGCATGATGAACGAGTCTCCATAAAACCCTCCGTATGAATAGTACCAATCCGAACCGAATTGGAAGTACCCGTCGTGATATCGGTCAAAGTAATAATCTTGGGAAAGAATGGAATACGCGACCTTCCCGCCCTCAACGGGCACTCCGAAATAATAATTCGCGTCAATACCGAGATTCATGGTATCTCCGGCTATGTACTCATCCTTGCCGCTTGAAAGTTCAACTTTGAACGGAGACGGTACATACTCTTCGACGTCAAAATAAAAGTATCCGCCGAGCCCCTGTATCCGATAAGTTCCCAAAGGAGCATGGGCATCCAGCACAAAATGCGCGTTGAACGTTCCGTATCCATTGATATCGGCATCCTGCTTAAATACCGATTCATTCTTGCTGTTGAATACTTCAAGTAGCGCCTTTTTGTCTTTAAAAATTTCGTAATTCGCGTCATATCCGATCCTATAAATTCCCTTAAGAAACACCTCTTGCCCAGGCCGATAGATGGGGCGGTCGGTATAAATATAGGTTCGTTCAGCCGAACGGGCCTGTGACGCCCACTGGAATTTATCGAGTCCGCCAGAAACAATCGTGCTGTCTTTATCTTTTGAAACTACTGCCGCCCCAACCAAAGAGATGACCTTTGTCCGCGCGACACCCGACGCATCCGTAAAAGACGAATCGGCAAGCGTGAAAGCAGAATCTTTTTTTTGATACAAATCGACTTTGGCACCCGAAACAGCAGCAAGCGTGCCGACTCCAGTAACCCAATAGAGGTTCCCGCCGGCCCCATTTATTATGGACCGTGTCAGTTCCGGATCCTTTTCTGCCTCTCCGTACCATTCGTCCGAGCGTTCAATCTTTTTTTCCTGAACTGCTAACTTTGTCACGTTCAAAAAAGTCCTTTCATATACCGGCAAGCCAGATTCTGTGCGGTTCGTCCGATAATTATAGATCTCCTCCCGATAATCGGGATTGCTAAATGATAAGACGTAATAGCCGAGCAGATCAGGAACATACTCCTTGAGATCAATCTGAAAATAATTGTTCGACCAATATTTTTTGGGAAGATCAATTCGCTTCTGAATCGTCCGAATGCATGAAAGATTTTCACCCGGCGTTCCTGCTTTCGGCCGGCCATCATAATCAAGATACGCAAGCATGGTAGCGGCACTTACCTGGCAAATATGCATATTGACATATTCGAGGTTTTCAGCCGCATACGTAAGTTTTGTCCGTTCAGGGGTGGTTACGTTATATGCTTTCTGGAGATGGTGAAAACGGCGATAGATTGAAGGAATTTTTTCAGAAGTAAGTTCAATGATTTTTTCCGTTCTCTGTCCAAAATCATCTTGCGGCGTAAGGCTGATGCGATAAAAACTTTCCGGCATAAGGCCGTAATTGACGGTATTTTCAAACTCGCCGACAGCGCACGGTGTGCCGGTAAAGCCCGCCCCGATCCGAAACGGATCCTCCCAGTCCCATTTCCCCAGACCAATATTGGACTGAAGGCGGCTAGAAAAGTTTTCTTCTGTCGCAGGAGTTAAGGGGTTTGTTGTGCAAATTTTCAGCTCGGTAAGTTTCCCGTTCTGGTTGCCGCTTGCCGGAACGGTGCGAGTGATTTTAAGGTTAGGATATGTCGTTATTGTTTTGGTTATAATTTCCGCGTTCAGCTGAAGGCCGGAGGTATTGAAAATATTTTTAAACTGCACGGGGATCGCCTGCGCCCTTCCCCAGCCATCAGGCCGGAACTTAAGATAGATCTTTTTTTTGTCAGGAATTCTTTCGCATCCGCCTCCAATCCTGACCTCGTTTCCATCCTCGTCAAGTTTGCATGTGTCCCCATACCCGACCTCTTGAAGCCCGTCTGCTTTTATAATTGAGGCATCCTTATTAATATCTTCATAGAAACTGACCCAGAGTCTTCCTTGGGGGTCGAATAGCCCAGGCTCCGCATATTTTGAACGGGGAGAATCTGCCGAAAGAGACGCAATAACTTCAGGAACCCGGATAATGATGCTCCTGCTTTCCGCAAGTTCACTATCCCCTTCCAGCGGAACGGCGTGACTGATTGTTACTTTATACTGGGTATCGAAGTCCCAGAATTTTTTTCTGCCATGGCGATCCTCTCTGCTGTATAGTTCAAGAACGGATTTATCTATAAACTCTTCGGTTGTATTTGTTTTTGAGTTATAAACGTGCCTCTTGCCGTATTCAACAACAAATGAAACATTCTCGTTGTTTTGTACTTTTACTATTTGTATGGATGATTTTGTTCTATCAATGCTGACCGGCTGGTTGAATTGAATTCTTACCGGCTCGGAGTAGAGTGTTACCCCATCGTGATGAATCGTGCCGCTTTCATATCGCAGTGGCCGAGTGGTAAACGCGTGGGTAAATGGGGAAACAACCAACCCGTCCATAGATACAAAACCGGACTTTACCGAAACCGTATAATGGCTTGAGCGTTGCAATCTACTCACCGGAATAAATTGGAGATTTCGGGTCGTTATCCACTTAAATTTCCCTGGGGTCACCGGAGAAACTTCCACCGGAATATCTTTGTCAAAAAGGGTATCGAGAGTTGTCAAAGGCACCATCGGCCGGTTAAACACGATCGTTATTTCCGATTCTTCGGACGCTTCAGTGTCTGCCGCAGGAAAGACGGAAACCACCTTCGGGTCTTCGTCAATAAGAAAATCTTTTTCGAGAGTCGCTCCATTTGCAGAAACGGCGATAGCGTAGTATTTTCCGATATCCAGTTTTGCCGCCGGATGAAATATAAGTTCTCCGTCGCTTTTCCCCTGCGCCCAGACGCCGGCAACAGATGGCTCGAAAGAAATTTTATCCTTTGCGTCCTGCGAGTTTATTTTTACATTTTTTGGCAGGCTGACGGTAATTGCGGCACTTTGCGATATTTTGTCAGGCACGAGAGAAAAAACCTGGCTATAATCGCCGCGGCCCTGCAAAGCATTTTTCGACGCCCCTCCAAAGTAAAATAAAAGACCGCCAACGATACCAATGGCGGCAAGAGCAATAATTACTTCCCATTTTTTAATGGTAAAATGGTGCGTCGAGATGCTTTCCGGAGGCAAATCGGTTGGTTTTGGCGCTGGTTGTTGCGGATTTTGTTCGTCCATGACAATACTCCTTTCATTATACCTAACTTGAACCCAAAAGTTATGCACAATATTTACAGCAAAAACACCTCGGATGTGAGGTGTTTCCTATTTTTCCCTAACGGCGTCGCCTAAGAGGAAACATGCACATAAGCCCTTGCTAAAACCGCAGCCGAAGAACCCCGAGGGCTACGCCAAATATATTTCCATTTTGCTGCTCTCCTTACATCTTCAGCTTCTCCAGGATCCTTTTTATTATGTTGTTGAACTTTTTTAAAATGTCCTCTAACCAAGCTGACATTTTTTATGAAAAGTAAAACAGACCCTTAAGATAAGTTTTTGACAAAATTTCTAATACTCCTCGCCAACAGGCGATAGGCAACAAAAAATAAAAAAAGGGCAGCCAAAATATAGGCGCTCAGAAGCCACCAATACTCGCCGTTTATAGCATCCCCCGCAAATACCACAATAAAAGCAGCCGGTAGTTCCGCGATACTAGTTAATATAAGGTAAAGCTTAAAGCGATACTGCAAAAGACCGAACACATATCCGGTCTCGGCGGGAGTTGCAAGCCGGAACAAAAGCAAAAAAGGGAATGTCATGTGCGGCTCAAGAATCAATCTCCACTTCGCGAGAGAACGCTCGCCGACAAGCCGCTCGACAAGCGGGCGCCCGGCATACCGTCCGATAGCATAAGCAAGCGCGTCCCCAAGCATCCACCCCGCAAACAAGAAAAAGAATGCCGGAAAAACACCCCAAACAGCTACCACCATCGGCGCAAGCGGAGAACTGCTGAAAGGACCGAGCAGGACCGATACGGCCGCAAGCGCAACAAAGATTACCACCCCAATAACCGTGTGCTCCGCCATAATACTCACCAACCTTCCTCCAAATCCGCCAAAATAATTTTCAAAATATGCCGTCGCCACAAATAGCAACACGATGAAGAGAACAATGAAACCGGCTATAGGAATAAGTTTATGCATATATCTAGCATGAACAATATTGCTGCTTCTGTCTAGATAGGTAGAGAGAGTAAGCACCGGCTATCGGAGCGGAAACGAATCCGCACGATGGCATTTCGTTAACAAAAACCAACCCGGAGCGAGGACTTTTGACTGCTTTTTGGCCTCCTTTGAAAGAAGGACCACGAGCTGGTACAATGCCTCTCAATCCCATTTCCTTGTGCATTTGTTTTGGTGTTGATAAACAACATAGAAATGGTAATATAAAATATATCTTTAACAACCATGTGGCGGCTAGTGATGTCCAGGCGGCTCATCGCAGTTATATTGCTTATTATTGTGCCATTAGTGTTTGCCGGATGCATCTCATCTGCACAACTTTCTTCTCCGGACTTTTCAAAACTTTATAAAAAGACGCAGGAAAGCGTCGTACAGATCAAAACCAAGAAGTATGTAGACGAGAAAGACGGCCTCCGCATTGAAAGACATGCCGCAAGCGGAGTCGTGATGGCGTCACGGCGCATTGCCGAAAACAGATTTGAAACCCGCGTGTTGACCAATTTTCATGTTGTACGAAATCAGGATGAACTATATGTACACACAGCAGACGGAAAACAATATCGGGCAACGATACTCGGATACGATGAACTCCGCGACCTGGCATCCCTCACCATGACGACATCGCAGCAATTGCAACCGGTCGTTCTCGGCGAATCGGAAAAACTTAACATCGGAGATTGGGCGTATCTGATCGGAAATCCACTTGGGATTCCGTGGAGCCTGTCAGTTGGGCGGATAGGCAACATCGGCAAAAATCCGTTGTATGATACAATACAGTTCGACGGCGGATTGAACAAGGGCAATTCCGGAGGAGCGCTCTTCAACACAAAGGGAGAGCTGGTCGGCATTTCGCATCGTGTTGGCGGCGACAATATCGGCTTTGCCATATCTGCAAGAATAGTAAAGCAGTTGTGGCCCGCGCTTGAACGTGGAGAAGTTGTGTCCCACGGATATATCGGGGTAACACTCACAGAAATCGGATGGCTTGACCAAGCCACTGCTCGCGCCCTTGGCCTATCGTATCCGCCGCAGATCGAGATTGGCGTGGTCATATCAGATGTTGTTCCTTATTCATCAGCTTTTTTTGCAGGACTAATGGTTGGAGATATCATCGTAGCAATTGCAAGAACTAAAATAACGACGGTCGAGGATGCGCAGGATGCCATTGCGAGAAGTGGGCCCGGAACGCAAATTTTGCTGACGATAATACGCGGCAACTTAGTGAAAGATTTTATCATGCCGGTAGAATCCGCCCCTGTATCAGGAAACAAGGGGCCCGCAGACGCTGCGCTAAAAAATTCTTAAACCCAGCAATGGGTTTTTCTATTTCTTGTTCTTGCGCGAGTATTACTGCTTGGCCTGTTTCAAACGAGAAAACAAAATCCACCAAAATTGGGTGAATTTTTGTTCCTGAATACGGCACTCAGCCGGTATGACGTGGACGTAATGAGGTTTGGAATAGTTCGAGACCTTGGAGGGTCAAAACGACCCATCAAGGACACACTGAACTTTTCTCCAACACTGGCCACATCGGTATCGAACTTCCACCAGCGAGACCGTTAGTGGCTTTTTGAGCGGTTACTCCCCTCTCCTTATTAAGGGGTCTCGGTAGGGGTCAATTTTTATATCTTATCAAAAATGAGACAAATGAGACACTACCCCTAAAAAGGATTTTGTGTCTCTTTTTCGGTTAAATAAAAAAGAAAGCCGTCGAATCTCATCAACGGTTTCTTTAATCCTTTTTCTTCTGATTGACGAGGGAACTGTTTTCCACCGAAGAACTAAAAATCTGACAACCTCGCTTTTATTAATTCAAGTAGTTCGTGTTCGGTTTTATAAATTCCGTGACGTGAAAAAACCAAAATACGGCAAATCTCATTCTCTAGAATTTCAAAAATAACTCGATAGCCCTGCGATTTTCCAATATTCTCCTTTAACGGCACAACCCGCGCTTTATAAACTTCTCTGCTGCCAAAACCCGGAAACCTGTCTATTCCGGGAGTTTCCCGCACTCCTTTCACACTAAAAAAACGCTCCCATGCCTCCAGTGATTCGAGTGGAGCCGAGAAGCGTTTTAATTTCCTAATATCATTTTCAATTGCATCATGCCTGCAAATTTCCATACATGCTAGAGTTTTGCCATTTCAGCATATTTATTCCTGTAATACGCCAAATTGTAGTCAATAACATCATTGGGCTTAGTGGCAATCCAAGGAGCTTCTCCATGACTGGCGTTTTTCATTTCTGAGCCAGAAAATTTTTCCCATTTATCGGCAATTTCCTCGAGCATTACCAGTTCTTCTTTTGAAAAAACTTGGATATCAAAACTTTTTATTGCTTCAATGTGTTGCTGGTCGTTATAGCCAGGGCCAATCGTTCTCTTCACTATTCTGATATCTTTTCCCGTCATATTTTTGATCATCTTCTCGCCCATTCTTGGCACAGGACCATTTTCAAAACGTAAATATTCGTCGCCAGTTACCGTGTTGCCATACTTTTCAAAAAAATCAAAATCAAGAAAATAAAGAAGCTTCATCAATTTAAGCTTCCCGAGGGTGCCGTTTTGAATCTTATTTGCGAAGAATAAAATGGCGTTTTTATACTTTTTTTCGTTTATTTTGGCCATTTTTATTACATTATTATACTCTACAGACATTATATCATAATTAACGGTAAAGGCAAAAATTCCGGACGATTTTGGCAAACATACCCAAAACCAAAATTAACGTTATTTAATATCTTTTTCGGGCGAATCCTAAAAACATGTGTCTCCTGAACAAAATCCGAACTTTTTACCAAACCAATCCGAGCGAGGACTAATCTGCGCGCTTCGTCCGCTCCCTTCGGTCGCGGGAGCAAAAACCAAAAATTTTCCTTACCTTTCTTCTTTTCCTCGGCGGAGGGTGTGGGGGGAGCCGACAAAAAATGGAAATGAAATTTTTGGTTTTGCTTCGCCGCTTCAGACTACAAAATGAGCTAGTTCTATTTTATCACTTAGGGTGATACCTTGTCGCTCATTTCTCCGTCCTTGCGGCGAGACGAGGCGCTTCCTCTCGGCGTTTGGTGGTAACTCGAAAATCTGTGGCTTCGGTAGCGAACAGTGGTAATGAAAAAGGGCGCACATCTCCGAAGAGTTGTGCGCCTAATGAAAGAAAAATTTGTATAACCTCTTTTCCTGAAAGAGTCTTAAGTTTTGGCATATGACGGTTCAATCTCAAAACTTGCGAGTACCGATGGTTTTTCGATCAAATCGAAATCAGCGGGATTTTCATCCTCAAGCTGTAATGCGATAGCTTCTTTCAAGTTTTCAGAAAGTTCGTCAAGCGTTCTACCTTGCGTCACCACCGGCAAGTCAACGCATTCCGCTACATAATGCGTATCACCTTTAAATACGTGTACCTGTATGATTTTTTTCATGCGTTAAGTATAGCACATATTTGAATTAAGTACAAATGACGTAAACCGCCGATTTGGCTGTTTTTTTGAAAGTTGACCCGCCTTGGATTCGAACTAAAAAATTAGAATTTTTTTGAGAGTACATGGTTGCAAGAATACGAAACGAGCCCTAAAACAGAAAACCATCGATTTCTCGATGGTTTTCTGTTCTGAATACGGCGCTCAGCCGGTATGCCGTGACGGAATGAGATTTTGATAAGTTCGAGACCTGGGAGGGTCAAAACGACCCATCAAGGACACGCTGAACTTTTCTCCAACACTGGCCACATCGGTATCGAACTTCCACCAGTGAGACCGTTGTGGCTTTTTGAGCGGTTACTCCCCTCTCTCCCTATTAAGGGGTCTCGGTAGGGGTCAATTTTTATATCTTATCAAAAATGAGACAAATGAGACACTACCCATGGAAGCCCTGGGTGTCTCATACTTTTCAATTAGAGGCCTACCACGTTGTTCTTGCGCGATTTTTTGCGCGATTCTTGCGCTATTTAAAAATATGCGCTATACTGTCAATATATGTTCAATCCTGATTATAAACTCACTGACAAAATCGTCAATCTGCTTACCGCCATAGCAGAAGCAAAAGCGGTTATTAGTCGCGCTAAACTTCTTCCAAAACAGGAGTTGCGGTTAAGACGCCAAGCATTAATCAGAATGACTCATGCCTCCACAAAAATTGAGGGCAATATTTTAAATATTCATCAGGTGGAAGCAATTGTACAGCATAAGAAAATAGATGCTCCGGCTAGAGATATATATGAGGTAGAAAATTATCTTAAAGCACTGCGCTATATCGGTAAGATCGTAGAGGGCAAACAAACTATTACGGAAAAGGAGGTCTTAAGAATTCATAAGCTTGTTACTGATAAAACTCTACCAGAAGAACAATCAGGGCATTATCGTCAAGGACCGGTTTATGTCGTTCGCCGGAGACTGGGTATGCCCGATGAGATTATCTACACGGCGGCTGATACCAAAGAAGTACAATCTCTTATGCACGCTTTAGTTGAATGGATACAAAAAACGGAAAAAGAAGATATTCATCCCATCATCGTTGCAGGCGTAGCCCATCAACAATTTGCCGCAATTCACCCATTTAGCGATGGAAATGGCCGTACTGCGCGGGCTCTGGCTACGCTTATTCTATACCAGCGCGATTATGATTTCCGCCGCCTTTTTGCACTCGAGGATTATTACAATAAAGATCGTCCTCAATATTACAAATACATCAACGTCGGAAAGAATTATAAAGAACGAAGAACCGATTTTACTCCGTGGCTTGAGTACTTCGTAAAAGGATTTAAAGAAGAAATCGATAACGTGAAATCGAAAGTAATTTCTCTCGCCGGAAGAAAGGTCGGCAAAGAAATTGATTCGCAGATTTTTCTCGACAAGGAACAGTTGAAAATAATCGAATTTCTCGAACAAATGAGGAGGATTACGGTGCAAGACGCGTTGGATATTCTTGAATGCCCAAGAAGAACTGCGCAATTGCATCTTCAAAAGTTGAAAAAAATAAAGATGATTCGGCAGGTCGGCAAAGGACCTTCGTCGGCCTATACACTTGTGAAATAGTTATATCGATTAAAGTTTTAAGAGCGGCGCTTCCCAACCGAAACACGTCTCTTTGTCTTTTAACATTTTGAATGCTTTTGTGCAGGAGGCATTAAGTTTTGCATATTCTTTAAGCACCTGAACAGTTTCTTCAATCAGACCGCCGACGGTACCGTCGGAATCATCAACACCGCTTCGGCAAAGTTTGTCATCAAGCCTCAAGAGCAAATCAATGAGTAATTTTGCGGTTTGTTCGCTCACCGGCAATTCTGAAATGATTTTTGACAAACGATTGCATCCTTCCGAAAGAGAACTCTGGTATGAAAACCAAATTCGGGAAGGTCCATTATATGGCTTAATATATTTCATGGCGCCAGTGATTGATTTTTTTACTGCGGATAACCCGGCGTTACTTAATTCTTCCAACCGGCCACTGCAAGTGGCTTGAGAAACGAGCTGCTTATCCTTCTCACTCAATTTTTTACCATCCATCACCGCATGAATTGCTACCGCCACCATATGTTTACAAAGCGTATCATTCTGACCAAGATAGCATTCGCAATGACCGTAGTCATAGCGGCGCGCCTCCACTGAAACTCGATACGGTTTTGTGCCCAGCACTATAGCTGAATAGTTGCCGATACCCTCTTCGATCTGTGTTACTTTTCCATACTCGTATAAGCCAACTGCCTTTTCAAAAGTCAGCCTGTCGGTTGCAAATTTAATTTTATCCAAATCATATGAAGGCTTCATAAAATTTACTTGGGTCGAATCCAAGAAACGAGCGGCGCTAATGTTCGAACGCATCCTAGTCGCCTTAGCGACGTAGGCGTCTCGATCTCCTGAATTAGCATGTGCTGACTGCGGGACTTGGATTTTCACCCCGTTAGATACAGCAATATAATATTTAATATACTTCCAAGCAGCGCTGCGGGACCTGGATTCGAACCAAGATACCCGCCTCCAGAGGGCGGTGTCCTACCGTTAGACGATCCCGCAGCGCTGCCAACAAGACAGAATCTCTGAAATAATTTCTCTACATTTAATTTTAAGCATCTAACGGGGCGAACCAAGATACCATGCTCCAGAGGCATGTGTCCTACCATTAGACGATCCCGCAATACGTAAACTATGTTAGAGGTTCACCAACGTCTTTCGTATATGAAATACCGTAAGGCGAAACCGCCTTTGGCTCACAATAATTTTAATAAACAAAAAGAATCTTTAACCTCTAACGTGGTAAAAGCGCCTGTTACGGCGCCTTTTATAGTAGCATGAAAAAGATTGTTTTTCAATATTAAACTCTCAAGTACCGGTGCACCGCGATAAAGCTTGAAAAAACTCCGAGAACAACTCCAACTCCGATAAGAATTCCACCGAACTGAAGCAGATGTTGCTGATAATACACATGCATATCAATAGATGGGATCACGACAAGGAGCTTGGGAGAAACAACCCAGAGAACCGGATAGAAAAGTATAGCGGCAAGGCCCCCGGACGCAATTCCGTGCATAACACCTTCAAACAAGAACGGCCCGCGGATGAACCATGAGGAGGCCCCGACAAGGCGCATGATATTTATTTCTTCCCTGGCTGACCAGATAGCAATGCGAATTGTGTTGAACGCAACAAGCATGGCAATGGCCGCAAGAACAAATATGACGGCAAGTCCGGAATTCCTCACGCCCGCCAAAATTCCGGAGAGGCGGTCGATGACAACCTGATTTTCGTAATAGTTGATCTTATCAACGATAGGATATTTTTTATTCTGAAGATAATCGGCGACATCCTGGAGTTTTGTCGGGTCTTTTGCTTTGATATTCAACGTTGCTTCAAGCGGATTTTGGTCAAGCTCTCCCAACGCATTGATGATGGTTGCGTCATTTTTATGACGGTCTTTGAATTCCGCAAGTACTGCGTCCTGTGAAATATAAGAAACTTCTTTTACGTCGCTCAATGCCTCAAGACTGTTTTTGATATTCATAATGTCGGACTCGCTCGAATTCGGATAAAAATACACGGCGATGTCTATTTTCCCTTCAAGGTCTCCGAGAACAACCTGTGCCGCAACCCCCATCAAAATGAGCCCACCAATGACAAACAAGGTCAAGGTCATGACTAAAATGGTGGCGGTTGAAAGCCAGCCGTTCCTCACGAACGATACCCAGCTGTTCTTGATAATGCGCTTCAAAGTTTGAAAAACACTAATTACTAAGCACTAAAACCTAATCTGATAGTAGCCCCTCAAATAAGAAAAATCAAATAGGGCTAGGTTTTGGAAATTAGAGTTTGAAATTTGTTTAGAAATTAGAATTTCGAATTTAGAAATTTTAAATGACATACTTGCCTTTTTCCTCGTCCCGCACAACCTCTCCCTTCTCCATCGTAATGACGCGGCGTCCGAGTTCGTCCACAACTTCTTTGTTGTGGGTTGCGAGAATAATGGTCGTGCCAAGCTCATTTATCTTCAAAAGAAGCTTAATAATGTCGATGGACGTGATGGGGTCAAGGCTTCCCGTCGGTTCATCCGCCATAATAACTTCCGGCCGATTCACGAGCGCCCTCGCAATGGCAACGCGCTGTTTTTCCCCCCCTGAAAGCTCATGCGGAAAATTATCCGCTTTGTCCAAAAGCCCGACAAGGCCGAGTGCTTCTGGAACGTCTTCCCGGATATCCGAATCTTTCGCTCCGGCGGCTTCCATCGCAAATGCGACGTTTTCGAAAGCAGTTTTATTCGGAAGAAGCTTATAATCCTGAAAAACAGTCCCAATGCGCCTCCGGACCTTTGGAAGTTCGCCGTATCCGAGGCTCGTTACTTCAAGCCCGTCAAGAAAAATCTTTCCTTCCGTCGGTTTTTCTTCGGCAATAAGAAGTTTTAAAAGCGTTGATTTCCCCGCACCCGATGCTCCCACAACCGAAACAAATTCTTTCGGCAGAATGCGAAGATTCACATTTTTCAATGCGAACTGGGTCGGCGTATAAATTTTTGAAATGTTGTCGAAGACTATCACGGCTTACCGGTCTATTATCTTATATCTGTTTTAGTTCTTCTTTTATAAATTCATCAAGTTCTCCTTCCAAAACTTTTTCGGCTTGCGTTGTTTCGTGTCCCGTGCGGTGGTCTTTTACCATTTTGTAGGGGTGGAGCACATAGGAGCGTATTTGGTGGCCCCACTCAATGGAGGCGGTTTTGTCGTGGTATGTTTCCCGTTCTTTTTTCTGCTCCTTTAGTTTCTTTTGGTACAATTTTGCCCGGAGCATTTCCATCGCTATCTCCCGATTTCCCTCCTGTGTTCGCCCGGCCTGCACGGATACGTTGAGACCGGTCGGAACATGCGTGATGCGAACTGCTGTTTCGCGCTTGTTCACGTTTTGGCCTCCGGGGCCGGACGACCTGAAAAAGTCTATTCTTAATTCATCGGGCTTCAGTTCTACTTCTTCCGGAGCAACAAACTCCGGGAGCACCTCAACAAGCGCAAACGACGTGTGGCGAAGACTCTGCGAAGAAAAAGGCGAAATGCGGACAAGCCGATGCACTCCAGATTCTCTTTTTAAGTATCCGTACGCGTATGCTCCTTTTACTAAAATGGAAACGTTTTTCAGCCCCCAACCGGACGGTCCGTTTTGCTCTCCCCAGTGCTCGTGCACCGCCGCCGTTCCATATCCGCCTATTTCGGCCCAACGTTCATACATTCTTCGAAGCATTGCCACCCAGTCTTCCGAATCCTTTCCTCCCGCTCCGGCAAAAATTGATAAAACCGCATTCCCTTTGTCGTAAGGGTTCGTGAAGCGCTTCAGAAGCATGAATTTATCAAAGTTTTTTTTGAGCTTACGGGCGCGTTCGGCGATTTCATTCACCATCCCTTCGTCGGCTATTTGGAGCATCTCGATAAGGCTCCCCACTTCTCCCGCGTATTGCTCATATTCGGCGATTCTTTTTTTCAGCTGGGAAAGTTCCTGCGATTTTTTCTCGGCGGATTCGCGATGATTCCAGAAATCCGGCTCCGCCATTTCTTTTTCTATTTTGAGAATAGCTTCTTTTGTTTTGAGAACGTCAAAGCCATTCCGCGGCATCGCGGATGTTATGATTAAGCTCTGCAAGATTTTGCGTCAATGCTTCCCGTTCCATACTAGGTATACTGTAGCACTTTTGCGTGAAAAAAGAAAGGGCTGCCTGATTTTTTCAGCGCCATCTCCGAGATTCCCCTCTAAAAGCGGGTGAAAAAACAAAAACCTTCACTGTATTCACCCCTCGCCTTATTCCGGAGCCGAAGGTAGGATTTGAACCCACGACCTACGCGTTACGAAAGTGCTGTCCCGATTGATTAAAAAATAAGAGCCGCCTCCGAGATTCGAACTCGGGACCTTTGCTTTACGAAAGCACTGCTCTACCAGCTGAGCTAAGGCGGCTCTTATTTTTAAAATATCAATCGAGGATCCTCGAAAAATCTATCCGGCTTTGCCGAATGATTTTTCGGGACTCTACCACTGAGCTACTTCGGCATGCTTTTAATTTATTTTTCCGCTACCGGAAACAAAAACCGCCGCCAAAGAAGACTATTGGAAAGAAGCTCATCCCGCGCCAGACCATGAATAGTTATATAAAACGGAATACATGGCGCAAAGCGAAAGAGGAAACTGGAACGGCACTTTCTCCAACCTATAACAAAAAACAGGCACTGTCCATGCCTGTTTCCATTTTTCAATTGTACATGCCTAAATTATTTTATTAAGCCCTTCCTTGGGAAAAACACGCTTTTTTGTTATTCAAACGGCGTTCTTGTCTCAAACGGAGGATATCCCTCAAAAATAGGTTGACCTTCAAATATCGGCATATTTCCAAACGGCGGCTCAGACTCAAAGAGCTGTGCTGAAGCGCCGAACGGATTTAACATAAGGCCAACAAGAAACAACAGAAAAAGCCCGATAAATAGATTTTTTTGAGAAAGAATCATATTGGTTGTACTTCACAGTTACGGATTAATACTTTCACTATACACCGTATACACCTTTCCATTAACCCAAGGAGGCGTTTTGTAAATAGGTTATTGAGGAAGAACTTCTATAAAATCCGGGATACTGTCGTCTTCGGAGTTGTCTCCGGGTATTGAGCACCCGGGATCGCCGGGGTAATCTACCCTGCCGTCCCCGTCGTTATCGCTTGCGTCGTTACATTCAGTAATCGCGCGCGTGTTTTCGTCAAGAATAGCTGATCTTGAAAGATTTGTCAAGTCTTTAACAGTAAGCCGAAGCCTGTAGAATCCCGGGTCAAGCGGAGTGTATCCCGGACCGGGAATCGCTGCAGAACTCCCGTTAATGAGTCCTGAAGATCCGGTAAGAAGCGGACACGCTGCGGGACATAAAACCCATGTCCAAGAATAACTTGCGAGGTTTCCGTCCGAGTCAGTCGCGGAAGCGCCTGCATGGGTATGGGCCGTGCTTACGGTAAGGGTGTGAGAGGGACCTGGGTAAACGGCTGGCGCCGCCACGGCAGTTTCCGTAAGATTTTGCGATGTCGTCATTCCGGCTGAATCGCTAACAGAAAGCTGTATCGTGTAATCTCCGGATAACGATACTGGGTACGTCGGCCCGGGTATTGAGACGCTCCCCCCGCTTATTAGAACACCCGCAGGAAGGGCCGGCGGAACATACCCTGCGGGGAATGAAACCCACGACCAGGTATAGCTTGAGAGATTGCCATCCGAGTCCGTGGTAGAAGCTCCTGCATGAACATGGATTGAACCGGTTAAGAGAGGAGTATGCGAAGTTCCAGGATATACGACCGGAGGAGAGAATGCCCCGCCGATAGACACGTTATTTGAACAAGCTATAGGTCCGACGGTGTCTACTGTATCAGTGACAGTTACCGCGCCCGTCTTCAGTCCACTCGAGAGGTATTGTACTGTGACTACTGTTCCCGTACTGCCTCCAAGCGGCGCATCCCCCGACCACGCATAGGAGTAAGGCGGCGTACCTCCAGATGCAGTCGCTGTCCAAGTTACATTATCACCGATTGCGGCCGAGGTTGGAGAAACTGAACAGGATGCATCAAGCGACGGCAGCGGCACACAATTCGGGGTGGGGAATGAGCCATTCTCGGTTTGGATAGTCGTGTAGCCCGCCGCCCCGTCCTGAAGAACCATTGTATACGTATAATCGGTGTTACTAACTCCTCCGTTCCAGATCCACGTAGCCCAACATCCGTATCCCGAATTGCTATCAACCGGTGAGCCAAGCAAGTCATATATAGTCATGGTTAAGTAACGATTTTCGCATATAAATGATGAATCAGCATGTGAGATAAATCTTAAAGTAACAGATGGAGTTGGTCCCACGCAGGTCGGCCCGGTAACGGAACTGCAGGCGGGAACTGAAATTCCAAGGCCTGTCGCCTCTGACCACTTAATATTATTCATCGCGATACTACTTGGTACTCTACCTAACGAAGGAAATGAAAAAATGGCGATAGAAATAAGAATACCAACGCAAATAACCACGCCGGCAATATAATTCCGGTTTTTCTTGAAATTCGCTCTTTTTAGGCGTCTAAGCGCTCGAGTGAAAAGCATTTATTTAAATATACCACAATTAAGCGCATCGTCCAAAAGTTATCCACAAGAACACTCTCCTTAACTGGGCTCCCTTAACTACCGCAAAAAGGAGTTGGCTTGGGCAAGGTTAGAGCTAATCGCTTCCTGGAAAGCCGTCAGACCCGATTCAGCACTACCCGGGCTGTTCCCGGGATAACTCTTCTGCCAATCACCAAGCGAAAGCCTCTCGGCTAGAGGTAGGGCCTTTTCAAAGGATTCTTTCGCGGCTTTGTATTCCCCAAGATTTAATTCGGCTAGGCCCAAGGCATTCAAAAGCCATGGATTCCGCTCCGCACCTTTTGCCTTGCTTAGCCCCGCACGCGCGGTATCTTTTGCGTCTTGATATTTAGCTTCCTTTGATAAAATCCAGGCCAGATCGTTATAGCCAGCCCATTCGCTGGGCGCCCAAAGAGTAAAACGCCTAAAGTCATTTTCTGCACGTTGTAAATCACCATACGTTCCCCGATATCCATAGATAAGCCCGCGCACATACAGAGAGCGCAGATTTTCAGGATTGGCTTCAATCTCTTTGTTGATTTCTTCAAGCGCCTTTTGAAAATCCCCTTTTACGAAATAGATCCGCGCCAATTGGAAATGCCCCCAGAGTATTTTGGGATTTATCGAAAGGGCCCGGTCGTAGGCACGTTTGGCATTACCAAGTTCATAGGTGGTGCCGCCGAAAAAATAGTCCCCTATTTCCATCAACATGTTTCCGTCTTTTCCTAAAAAAAATGCCGGATAGGACACGCGGTAGTGCGTCCAGGAAAATTCTGCGATGGTATTGCCCCAGAGCGCAAGCGCTATCATTAAAAAAAGAATGCAAAAAGAGAATCGTTTCATTGTTCCCATGGTAGCACCGCGCGCCCTTTTTGCAAATCAAACTTTAACGCGAGAGAAAAATTTTGTTTCGCTGATTCGTAGCGGCTCTTCCAGTATGCCGCTAACCTATTTTTGTAATAATAAAAAGCGGCATAGCGCGCTCCAAAAATAGCTCCAACTAAAAACATGGCCTCTAAAACTGCCAAGATAATTATATTTTTCTTTATTTATAGTCCTTCCATAATAACACCCGAGTCTTAGCGGTAAATTTATTTATAAGAATTTAGTGAAACAAGTTTTTCTAACCGTTTTTTTGCCTCTTTAGAAATTTTTTCCTCCCAATTGCCGGCAAGTTTTTTATTTTCTGGCCTAAGAGAAGTGAAAAAACCTGATGATTGAATAAGATATGTTTCTTTATCTTCATTGGGGACTAAACTTTCCGAAACACTAAACTCAAGGTTAATCGTATCACCCGGTATTGTATGAACATACGCTCCTTCTCGGTTCTTAAGATCGCTTGAAACATCTTTGTGCAATCTACCGTGTTCTGCCATGGTTAAAGGCACTGTTTCTTCTTGGTAATTTTTATCATTCAAAGACTCAATTTTTTGAGATATTCCGGCAAAACCAAGAGAATGTCTTTTGGATGACTTTATTTTTAGTTCAAGTTTACCTTCAGGGCTGATACCCTCTCTCGGGATTTCAATGATTTCCGTATTGTATTTCCACGCACGCGGTTCAGTAACTCCTACCCTTTCAAAAACTCCATCTCTGTCTTTATATTCAATCACAAATGAACAGCCCGACTGCGCCCCAATAAAAAGAGGGCTGGACGCCGTGGCAACGGCAATTCCGCCCCATTTTCCGGCTATCCAAGAAGCAACCAGCAATACGGCCATGACCCCAGCACGCGCCAAGTCAAGGCGGCTGATAAGTGAGCGAAAACTAAACTGCGACCCGCCAACCCACTCTTCTTCAAATCCTAATTTCCAGTCACGAAGAAATGAAGAAAGTAAAAGATGAGGAGTTTCCTTAGGGTTTAGACCGTTAAAAGAAAAATAAAAATCCTCTTTTTTTTGAAATTTAATTCCATCTTCCCCTTCTGTATCGCTTTTAAATATTCTATCCAAATTAAAATGTACCGCTACGTCTTTTTTATCGGCATTTCTTACCCGTGAAGGAAAAATAATGCTTTTTAGAAAGTCAGTTTTGGGAAGAACGTAATATTTTTTAAATTCAGAGTCTACAATAACTTCCGTATTTTTAGGGTGCAAAACTCTTTTTAACCGGAGAAATTTAAAAAAACTCTCTTCCGGCTCTATTTCCTGAATCTGGAAAAGCAACTTTCCATTGTGCGGTTTTACAGGAGAAGTAATTTTGTAAAGATCCGAACCCACGCGGCCATCTTCGTACATAGCTTTTGCTGTTTCGTACGTGGGCCAATAGCTTTTTGGTCTTCCAAAAAGAATGTCATTTTCCAGTTTGTATTTTTTTCCGTCAAAGTAAGCCAAAAAAGGGCAGGAAAGAGGTGGTGGTGGTTCAGGTTCAGGGGGAGTGGGAACATCCGCATTCGCACTATCTGGCCCCCACAGGGGCCAGGAACTGGCATCTTTTGAAAACTTTTTTCCTTTGACCAGGTTGTTAATACTGATGAACGCCCAGCCAAAAAACAAAAGAAGCACCAATAGCAGAGCCTTGATTATGAATTCAAGAGAATTGAAAGTTTTTTTCATAATCTCATAATCCTCCAATTCTTAGATAGAGTAAAGGAGACTTATCCACAAGTATTTCACACTATTTATTTTGAGGTTGCCCAACCGCCAATTGACAAAATACGGTCTCTCCGGGACAAAAATTTAATTCTTCCCGCACTCTTTTGTAATCGTGAGTCCTCCAAAGCACACATCCCAAACCCCAGAGCTGCGCCTGCGAGATGAACGTTTTGCCCGACATACCCCTTTTGATAACGGGACTGTTGCCGAATGCCCTTTAAGCCGAAAACAAGGATACCGAGTCGCTCACGCGACAGACCGTCTTCGGTGTTCTTGCTTTTGGTTTAAGTTTTTCTCTCTTTCCATGGAGTTTGCATAGGTGGTTTGGTTAAAAATTAAGCTGTTTATGCTCTCATTTTAACATTTTTCCCTGCAAGAATCTCTGTGGAAAAGTGGAGGGAAAGTATTGCATTCGGCAACAGTCCCTACGTATAACTGTTCTCCAAATAACTTTTCCGGGACTTCATCAAGCCGTAGAGTGACGTCTTTTATAAAATTTCTAATGGTGCTGTCTTGGAAAAACGGATTCCCAACCATATCAAAAAATCCGCAAGATGTTTTCCCTGCTGTTTTATCCGAAGAAATTCCACACCAGGATTGTTAATCATAGAGATTTAGTTGGCGGGGGCGAAACACTTTTTAATAATACGAATAACCTCCTTTACTTCCTCTTCAGCAAGCCGATAATTTGTGGGCAAACAGAGCACTTCGTTCGCCAGTTTCTCCGCATTGGGAAAATCGCCTTTTTTGTGGCCGAGGTATTGAAACGCTTCAAAATACGGCAGGGGAACATTATATTGTATTCTTGCGTCAAAGCCCTGTTTCTTCAGTAAGAGCCGTAACTCGTCCCGTTTCTTGCTTAAAATAGGGAAACGATAGCCATTGATAAAGTATTCGGATGGATTTGAAGGGAGGACCAAATCCCCCACTCTTTTAAGAAGCTCTGAATATAAAAAATAGTTTTGACGGGTTTTTTCGGTCACACGTTGAACCGACCGCAGTTTGGTATCCAGAATCGCCGCCTGGAAAGGACTTAGGTGAGAGGCGGTGCCTATTATTGGATGATTTATTCCAAACTCTTGGTAGCGCGGAGAGCCGTACGTTCGAAACAGAGATATTTTTCTCGCCAGCTCGGCATTTTTGGTTATAATCGCACCGCCATCCCCGCAACCTCCAAATACCTTGGTTGGGTTGAAACTCAAACAAGCCAGGTCTCCATAGTATCCAATTGACCCTCCCTTATATTTTGAGCCAAAAGCATGGGCTGCGTCTTCAACTACCATAAGCGCTTTGCTGTCTGCCAGTTGCCGTATGGCTTCCATATCAGCCATCCTGCCATTAAGGTGAACGGCAATTATAGCCTTGGTTTTTGGCGTTACAGCCGATTCTACTTTTTGAGGGTCAATGTTGAAACTGGCCGATTCAATATCTATAAATACCGGTTTTGCCCCGATCCAAGCAACAGCCCCGGCTGTGGAGACAAAACTTATCGCCGGAACAATGACCTCATCTCCCGGCTTTACATCGCAGGCCTTTAGCGCAAGAATAAGAGCGTCGGTACCGCTCGCCACTCCCAGGACATGCGGTATTTCAAGATAATCCGATAACTTTTTTTCAAGATCTCGTACGATTTGATTCTCCCATGGAAAATCTTTACTTTTAAGAATATTCCAGAAAGAAAGAAGAATTTTAAATTGAGAGAATAAGTCTTTCAAATGAAGATTTTATTTATAGGCGGATCGCGTTTTGTCGGGCCGCTGGTAATAGAAGAATTGCTCGAGCGCGGCCACGAGGTTACGGTTTTTAACCGTGGCCTGTTACGCCAATCCTATCCGAAAGAAGTAACATTTGTAAAGGGCAACCGAAACCGCGGATTTCCATTCAAAGAACGTTTTGACTCGGTGATTGATACCTGCGCTTATAGGGAGAAGCAGACGGAGCGGGTTATCAGGGAGCTAAAATTTGATTTCTTGGTTCATATAAGTACCGCCGCCGTGTATAAAAAAACGGAAACTTTCCCGCTTATCGAAGAATCGCCTCTTGGAGACTGGCCGGTTTGGGGCGATTACAATAAGGGGAAAGTGGAATGCGAAAAAACTCTTGCGGTAAGCGGTTTGCCCTATGCGACCATAAGACCGGTTTATATCTTGGGACCCAAAAATTACCTCGCGCGGGAAAGCTTTATCTATTCAAAAATAAAAAACGGCCTTCCAACCATATTACCCGGTAATGGAAGAGCGCTGATTCAATTTATTTTTGCCGATGAAGTAGCCGAGACAATAGTTTTGATTGCGGAAAATAAAAACGAAGGAGCTTTTAATATCGCCGGCAACGACACAATAACTTTAAAAGGTCTTGTGGAAGAAATGTCAAAAATTGTTGGCAAAGAACCAATAATAAAATATAATCTAAGTGCCGACAGCGAAAAGTTCAACGAAGTCGAATTCCCCTTTGCCAACGAAAATTTTGCCGTAAGCAATGAGAAAATAAAGCGGTTGGGCATTAAATTTGTACCGCTTCTCGAAGGATTAAGAAGGGATTATAAAAATTACTATCGGCATGTTATCTGATTTTTTTAAAACCTTACGAATGCTCCACCGTATTCAGCACGATCGCGCCTCCTACCGCGAACTCATAGAGCTTTTATATAACGAAACTTCGCCCGAAGATAGCAATTTTTTGCGCTACAATTACGCTCCGCATATAGTAAAAATCATCACATACGGACATGCTCAAAAAACGCAGCCGGCTTTTAGCGTTATCATCCCTACATACAATCGGTGCGACCTGCTTTTAAATACCCTAAATGCCATAGCAGGCCAAAAAAGTATCTCCCAGAACAAACCCGAAGTGATAGTGGTTGATAATTACTCGGAAGACAAAACCGAAGAGGGGGTGGCGAAGTTCGCGAACTTTCAGGAGGCGTTACATGTTATCTATATCAAGCTAAAAAAAAATTACGGAGGGGATTTTGCGAGAAACATCGGCGTACTGCACTCCCGAGGAAGCCTGCTTGTTTTTACGGATGACGATTGTATTGTTCCTCCGAATTGGCTTTCGGAATTCAAGCGGGAACTTGACGCCGATCCGAAGATTGCGGGAGTTGGCGGATTTAAGATTCCGAGATCCACAAGAGAACGTCTTGATATATATCACAGGTTTGTGATGTGGAGACACTTTCTTTTACCGCACGAAAGAACCAAAAGCCCATCCATTTTTTATAACCGATGTGGCAGTCTCAACGCCAATGTGTGCTATCGGAAAAGCATTTTTGAAAAAATTGGCGGATTTAACGTATATTTCCGGCATATCGGCTCAAGAGAGTTAAAAGTTCGTTTGCATAGGTCAGGGGCAATACTTCTGTATGAACCGCGAATGGTGGAGCACTTCGCCTACTTTTCCTTTGCTGATTACGTACGCAAGTTGCTTATTCAAGGATGGGATCGTTATTTACTGCATGTACTGCATCCAGAGGTCGAACTCAGCTCTTCATTTGGGCATTTATTGAAGCGATCGGGCCGAGATATCCTTGTTGTTTTTTCCGGACGGAATACCATGCCGTTTTTCAACGGATCGCTTCCGGACAAGATAGGTTTTTCTTTTATTTCCATAATAACTAGTTTGTTTTTGTGGTCTGGAAAATACTGGATTCCACTGAAAATACTTGTCCCAAAAAACCGTGGCGACGACAACCTTCTCCCAATCGAGGAGTAACAGACCGAAGCGATTAAGATTTTTAGTGTCGGGATATTTTATAAAGTCTCTGGCAAAAAGCACCCGTGGATGTCTGCAAACTTCATTCCACATCTCATACATGGGCTCCGTGAAATGGATACCGTCGAAAATAACAAGTGAATACGTAGTCAATTTCGGCAAAAGAAGCAAAAAGATTTTAAGGTTAAACTCTTTGTCGTGTAGGGCGTCGATAAAAACGAAGTCATAAAGTCCTCCTTCTTGGAACGGTCGCGAACGTATACCATCTAGCGCGTCTCCCTCAAGCATTGTCCACTGCGTCTTTGAGAGCGCGACAAGATTGCGGACCGTGTAATTAATATATTCTTTGCATCCTTCAGTCATCGTCAGCTTTTTATCTTCTTGGGACTGGTCCGAAAGAATACTGGCCAATGAATGCAGATCTGATGCCCTGAAACCGGATCCGAGTAAAAGAAGGTCCTTCATCGTAACTAACAACTACAAAAGATTTTGGAAAATGAATTTTAGCTTACGAAATAGCGTCATTTTTTTTATGCTTTCCATAGTTTCAATTCTGGTTTCTTCGACACAAGCGTCAAAAATGTAATATAATATCTGTTTGGGCGGGGGTTCTTTTAGGGCCAAGAAGTTCTCTATTGCCGCTTTGGCTCGTAGCGAGCATCTTCCGTCATTGAACGCAAAAACCTTTCTGGTTATTTCTTCGCGCTCTGCAGCAAATTTATCCGGAGAAGCAAGCGCATGTTCGAGAGCTTTCTCCAATTCACTTGGGTTTTTTACGCAAAAAGCAACCTTATTTTTTAATTGTTGTTCAATACTGCCGGAATACGTTTGCGGCACGAGGATTTTATTTTTGTGGTGACGAAATCGGATGCGATGGTCTTCCAGAAATTCCTTGCTAAAAAAATCCGCTATAACGAGCGGCTTTTTTGCCAAAAGCGCTTCCAAAAGAGCGCTTGAGTTGTCTCCTAACACCACATCCGCGATTTTATAAAGCGGGAGACTATCCGTAGTGTCGTCAAATACTGTAAACCCTTTTTCCCGAAGTGAAGTAATTTTTTGGGGTTCGTCGCAAATGGTGCGATGATGTAATTTTATAATAACGTTAAACCTCTTTTTTATTGAACTCAACGGGTAGACCAGTTCATCAAGGAAAGATAGCTCGCCGTGCGTGGGAACGTAAAAAATTGTTTTTTTTGAAGAATCAAGTTGGGCTCTTGTTTTATTTATGAAATTCCGGTCCAGGGTATCGTTAAACCAATCGTCAAATCTTGTATTGCCAACAATCGTATAATGCGTATAAAATTTGTAAAGTTCGGCCGACCTTTCTCCATAAAGAAGTAGCGAATTGAGTTTTGACTGCAGAGGGTGGAATTTCCAAAGGTCCTTCCCCGCGCCGTACTCAACCCTTATCTTGCGAATACTGCTTCTCTCCGGACGCACACAACAATAGGTAAATGTTAAGCCAACTAAGGCATCATAACGAGAAAAAAAACGCTTGAGCATCTCTCCCGACGCGTGGCGTTTCCCGCCTAAAATACGGAAGTATACACCTTTCTCACGCAAAAGACCGACCGTCGCTCTAAGCCCGCGTCCAGCAATTTCTTCTCTGGGTGAGTCATGAACGATAAATTCTGCCTCATATTTAAACTGGGCGTATATGTTTTTCAAGGCATAGAACTGAAAGGGATAGAAAATAATAAATCCGATCTTTGCGTGCGGATTAGGATTCTGCGGATAGCATTGCGGCTTGTGCGGGGTAAAAAACATGGAATTTATACAAACGATTTTACATCAAGTGCGGAGACATTTTTTGTTCGGCACCAATCACTTCGTGCACATGGTCAATCTCCGCGAACGGCACTGACCCGACATTCACCGCGCGAAGAGACCATCCCCGTTCGCGACGTATCGCATTTACAACGTCATACCCGAACAAATTCTCCCTTCCAGATTGTATAATCTTCCCTGCCTTTTTAAAAAATACTTCCGAATAACCAGGTGAGAAAACGTATATTCCCGTAAACGTACCTGTAGCGGCATCGCGAATAATATCCTTCCCAATCGCCGTAACTCTCCCCCCGACATCGGCTACAACCAGTGTGTCAGAACCACCGGTGATCTCTCCGACATACAGCGCCGCTCCGCTAAGATCAGTTTCATCACGAGCCATCTCGATTATGTGTGGGTGAAAAACAATGTCGGAGTCGAGCGCGATACACTTCTCACTCGACGCAAAGTTTTTTGCCAAATACCAGGAATGCAGTTTGTTTGTTTTTGCATAGTCGGTATTTTCTATGAATGTAACTTTCAAAGAAGGAAACTCGTTTGCCACATACTCTTTAATCATATAACCCCGATAGCCAACAACAATCATGACATCATCCAAGCCTGCTCGCATAAGAGCCGTGAGTTGATAGTATAAGATCGGCTTACCCTTAAGCGTTACGAGGCATTTAGGACGAGTGCTCGTTAGTGGCAAAAGCCTACTTCCAATTCCGGCGGCAAGAATCAACACTTTGCATTGAGATTTCGGTATCATACGATACATATACGTTAGCGTAACATACATATTATTTTATATGAAATTCGGCATTATACCAATTGAAGGGCCGAGGCTCACGCAAAAGCTACAGGGAAAAAAGAACTTCGAAGAGCGACAAATCTTGAGTTAATGGCCAGTACAAAAGTGCCGGTACGATTCGTGGAACATCCCGAACGGAGCCTGAAGGTCGCCTATCCATCAGACTTAAAACTTGCCACGGGCACTCTTTGGACAGCGAACTTAAAAAAGAGGCAGGCATAAGAAACCCAACAAACAATCGAACTATTTTCTGATAACCCACGTAGAATACGCATAGGGGTACCCCCGCGCATCAACGCCTTTTACCTTCCCAAAACCCGGATATGAATCTACGATGGTAAGACCGTAATTCCCGGATATCATTTTCTTCAATTTTTTCCGCGCAAGGCGATTATAGTGATAGCGCTCAACCAGATGAATATCATGATCGGCAATATCATCTTCGCTGAAAAAATTTATTACCAGCATATCGCGCGCAACCCGGAGCGCGCTCTGAAAGGCATCGGTAAGCACGGCTGGCGAGAGGTGTTCAAAGACGTGGGTCACAAGCACAATATCGTTGGACGCGTCGGGTAGCGATAAAGAACATACATTGCCGGTCGAGAACACCGCTTCGGGATATAGACGGTTCGCGTTCGCTATATTTTTTTCTGAAATATCGATGCCGCTATAGCAAATGAACCCTGAAAGTCCGCTTTTTTTAAATCCTTCGAAGTAGTTACCAGAGCCACAACCGATATCGAGTACTGATGGTTTTTTTAATGTGCGCCGTCCAAGACGCATCGCCTTAAAAGAACTCACCAGCGCTAGTGCGCTCCCAAATGCATCCTGTAGAAAGGGGGCTTTAGTGTGAATATATTTGATGTTTTCGAGATAGAACGACGTAAGGGGCCGGCATATTTTTTCCTCTAGATCAAACTCTGCGTCCGGATTGTGCGAGGTTAGGTACTTTAAAATAAGCTCCCGCGTAAAAAAATGTTGGCAGTGAAAAAAAGGGTGAAAATCACCTTTTCTAAGATAGGTGGCAAGAAAGGACGACGGATGTCGGTTCCACATGTATTTTAAATTTTCCGCCTCAACTTCAACCGTAGTAATTTTTTTGTTGCTATCTTTCATGGCTATCATGGCTATTTTCCACTGAAACCAAATGCATATGGATACCTTAGACCAGCCAACTAAAAATTTCAATGAGTACACGTACGAATTTCAAATACCGGAAGGCCCTGGTTGAAATACCAGGGAAATTATAACACCCTTGAAAAAATATCGAATGTATGCGAAAAAGGGATATGCAAAACTCTCAAAAAGAGAAGATGAAATTCGGCATTGTGCCAATCGAGGGAGTAAAGTATTATGCTCAAGCACTGGAGGAGGTGCAGTTTGCAGAAGAGCTTGGATTTGACTCGGCGTTCATTCAGGAGCGGCATCTCGTACAGGATCACTTTTGGGCTTCCCCTCTCATTGCTGCTTCTGCCATGCTCGCGGGAACTTCACGCATAAAAGTTGGTACAGGTATTCTCATATCACCCTTCCACCACCCCGTGCACCTCGCAGAAGATATTGCTATCCTTGATATTACCTCTTGCGGACGTTTTATTTTTGGAACCGCCATCGGGTACAAGCCGGATGAATTTGATTTGTATGGCATTGACCCCTCAAGCCGTGGTGCCAGATTTGAGGAGAGTATGCACATCGTGAAGCGGCTTTGGACAGAGGGAAAAATTGATTTTCACGGAAAGTTTTATACCATAAAAACTGATGCCTTTGAACCGCGGCCACACACAAAACCGCACCCGCCGCTTTGGATAGGAGGCCAGGGACCGTTGATGCTAAAACGCGCGGCGCTTTTCGCTGACGCGTGGATCCCGGGTGTCAGCATTGCTCTCGACCAGCTTCTCCCGCTAAAGGAAGCCTTTCTCAAGCATCGTAAAGAAGCCGGGATCAAGATACCGGATGAGTGGCCGCTTAATCGCGAAGTTGTTATTGCCGAAACCCGAACGGGCGCGTGGGAACTTGCTGAAAAATATTTACTGCCGTTTTACCAAAAGACGTATGTCGGCAACTGGAAGCACCGTTACATCACCGCAGATATGGTGAAAGACTTGCAGCAGCTCGCCAAAGACCGATTCATTATCGGTTCTCCGGATGATGTTGTAAGCGAGATCCGCCGATATAAGGATGTATATGGAACAAATTATGTGATCTGTCGATTCTTTTTTGGTAACATTCCGCATGAAACTATAATGAAAGAATTAGAGCTTTTTGCCAAAACAGTTATGCCGACTTTCGGATAAAGAAATATTGGTACAGCATATATTTGTTAATTTTTCTAATAAGACATCAAGTCGCTACGCAAGATCTTACCACATATTATGGACATCTTTAGAAACATTAAACGAGTGATGGTATTCGGAGCCCACGGAGACGACGAGATCATCGGCTCCGGTGCTACGCTCTATGGATTTTCCAAAAAAGGGGTGGAAATTACCGCTGTTACTTTTACCAACCGAGAAACAGCGTATGCGCGCATTGAAGATAAAGACAAGGCGGTGCTGCGCGCCAAAGAAGAAATGGCCACAGCAAACGTAATCCTGGGGATTAAAAAGCGGGTGATATTAGGATTGCCGAACCAAGGAGTGGTCAACGACCGTGAAACCTTCCAAACCTGCACGAAACTGATCCGGGAATACCGACCCGAGATGATATTTACACATGCCCACGCTGACCAGCATCGTGATCATCGCGCCGTTTCCGAACTTGTAGACGAGGCTCGTTCAAAGGCAGAGGAGAACTTATCGCCAGACTGGGGAACGCCGCATCGGACTTACGCAGTCCTCTACTTTGAAATTTTTGATCTATTCGCCAAGCCGCACATCATCGTCCCAGTCGAAGACTCATGGCTCGAAAAAAAACTTGAGGCAATGCGCTCTCAGACAAGCCAACTTGAGGTGTTGAAAGGCATTGAGTACCACATTAGGGGACTAGCAATGGTTCGAGGAACTGCGATTGGGTCAAAGTACGGCGAGGCATTCCAAATAAGCGACTTCCACCCATCTCGAGCTCAAATGTAATCATATAAAAAATGAGTTTCCCAACCACCCAGCGTTATTCGTCCGAACTATTAAAAAATATGTGGGAACTCTCCCATATTTTTTTTCACATGCCAATAAATAAAACCAAATGGTACGCCTGGCGCCATATACACACACTCCCCCAATCGATCGCCCGGCATTGGCAACTGCGTGAACTCCGCTTTCAATTGCGTCAAGCATATTCAAACGTTCCTTTTTACCGGCAACTACTCGACAAAAAAGGAGTTCATCCTGATGATGTCCGTTCTTTCGATGACATCCAAAAACTACCGATCATCAATAAGGGGCTCATGCGAAAAGTTCCCGTATCAGAACTCGTAAATAAAACGCTCCCGCTCTGGGCATATAATTGGACAGAAACATCCGGCTCAACGGGCGAACCCTTCCGGTTTCCGACAAGCAGGCCTTTTTATTTTTACAAACACTTTGGCTGTCCCAAGCGCATTGCCCGCTATTATCGATTGCTGTCAGTCGGTGCGATACATACCCGTACACGTACCGCTGATGTGTATGTTGACCGTTTTTTGTTATGGCGCGGTTTTTCGTTCGGCCATATTTCCAGAAAATTCCGCTTCGCAGATATCCGGACAGTCAATCGACCGCGCGGAAGGCATTTTCTCCATGTTCCAGTCTCGGACGTCCGGGAACATCCAACAGCCGTGATTGAGAAACTGACGAAATTTCAGCCAGATGTTGTATCGGGACGTGTAACCACGCTCATAGAACTCGCGCAAAGAATGAATGAATTTGGGACGGCACCGCTCAATATCCCATTCATTACTTCAGTCGGAGAAATGACAACTGAAGCACAAAAAAATTATCTTGCAAAAGCCTTCGGCGCGGAAGTATATGATCGGTACGGGCTTGAGGAGCTTGGAGATGTTGCCATCGAATGTCGTGAGCACAACGGCATGCATATTCATGAAGAATCTGATATTGTAGAAATTGTTGACGATAGAGATAGCCCCGTATCGCCGGGCGCGCCAGGACGTGTTGTTGTCACGAATCTCTGTAATTATTCCGTACCGTTCATTCGATACGATACTGGAGATCGCGGGAAGATACTGCCGGGAAAATGCCCTTGTGGAATCCCGGCACGACGCCTGATAATCTATGGACGGCTTGGAGCATTTCTTGAAGTCGGCGGCAAAAAATACCAGTTCCCGGAGTTTGCGGCAATTGTCGCAAGCTTCAGCGATATCATCCTCCGAAGCCAAGTGGTAAAGTTGCCTGATAACACGATTGAGCTTCGAATCATTCCAGCACGCAAGGTTTCGGAAAAAGATATTCAGCTGATTACTGAAACTTTCAAAAAACAACTTAGCCTTACGCCTCGAATAATACTCGTTGAAAAAATTCCATTTAATGCCTCCGGCAAAACACAATTTTTAAGGGATGAAGGCCGGCCCATATAATATGAAACTTCGCAAATCAAGGAAAAAAATTAGATACGGAATAATCGGATGCGGCAACGTTGCAAAAAGCCATGCTGTAGCGATTATAAAAAATCAATCAAGCGCTCTTGGCGCGGTTTTTGACATTGATCCGGCGCGCGCCAAAAACTTCGCTTCACGCTATCATTGCAAAGCAGAAGCTAGTTTGACGTCTCTCCTCGCCGACGCGAGCATTGATGCAGTTGTGGTCTGCACACCGCACGATACGCATAAAGAACTCGCCTTAAAGATTCTTGCAAGCGGAAAATATTGCGTCTGCGAAAAACCACTATGTCTGACTGAAAGCGACTGCCGAGACATCATCCGGGCAGATCAAGCAAAAAAAGTCATTACTGTATTCCAAGTACGTTTTCATAAGCCAATCCAGCTACTCCTCGAGCGCGTGAGGAGCGGAGCGCTCGGCAAAATTTATTTTTGCTCGCTCACAATAAGAAAAAACCGCGGCAAAAAATACTTTTCGGATTGGCACGGAAATAGGAAAAAAACCGGAGGCATGCTTGCAAACCATGGCGTTCATGGCCTCGACCTCATGCTCGAGATTTGCAAAGAACCGTTATGTATAAAAAGTATTGATAGAAACATTCGGGCATTCAGCCCAATTGAGGATGCTTTTATTGCACAGGTCGTATTTGCGAACGGCGCAATCGGCAATATAGAAGTACTAACTTGCAGCGGAAACGAACGACCGGAAAATTCCATTCTCATTATTGGAAGTAAGGGAAGCATGAAAGTCGGCGGAAAAGTTTTTGACCGCATTGAATATATATATGACAAAACCGACAATTCCCTCCGGTGCCCGCAAAACAGAGATAGCGCAGGCCATATAAAAATTATTGCCGCAACTACCGATTATATTCTCCATAAGAAGAAACACACCAACCTTCCCTTTGCGGAAGACGGGCTTCGTGCATCTCGTTTTGTTGAACAGCTATACAAAAAAACTTGGCGGTAATGACGACACGTATTATCAGCACTTAAACCTTCACGAAAGTTGTTTAATAAAAAATGAGCAATTCTTTTTTCTCACATATCAAAAAAAGGGCAGCGTTTGAGCTTTGGATGCAAATTCATCAATCGCCTTCCGCATTAATGCGCGTATGGCAGTTGTGGCGTACACAGCGTATCGTTGCTATAGCGTATACGCACGTGCCTATGTATCGAAAGCTCATGGATGACACGGGTATTGTTCCTGCGGGTATCAGAAAATTTTCTGACATTCAAAAACTGCCCGTCATCAACAAACAGTTTTTGCAAAAACAGCAATGGGAAGATAGCACGCACTCTATTTTGCGAAACTTTCAAAATTCTTACCGAATGGCACTAACATCCGGCTCTACCGGTGAACCTTTTTCTTTTCCTCAAAGCACGAATGCTTTTTTACACCCTGGGTATTCGGCAAAACCCCTGCGGGCCAATCCTTTGCTTTTCCGTTTTCTTTTTTGGCAAGGGCACTCATTTGAAGATATATATGAAAAAATGCGAGTTGCTGGAATAAGAATTTATAATCTTCCATGTGTGAAAAATTATTTGTATATTCCGGTACGAATGCTTCACGACGATGACAACGGATTGCTTGAAAAAATAACCTATTTCCGCCCGGATATCCTTGAAGGACGTACATCTGTTCTTGTTGAATTTGCGAGACTCCTTAAAGAACATGGGGAAAAAATGAAACTTCCTTTTATCATTACCCACGGAGAAACTATCAACAATGCCCAGCTGGAGTATTTCGAGAAAATGCTCGGAAGTAAGCCTTATTCCAGGTACAGCCTTGAAGAAGTTCCTGATGTTGCAATAGACTGCGCTCTGCACACTGGTCTCCACGTCCACGAAGAAAGCCTGCTTCTTGAAATATTGGACAACGCGGACAAACCGGTTGCGCCAGGTGTTCCCGGACGGCTAGTCATCACGCATTTCGAAAACGAAATTATGCCTTTCATTCGCTACGACACAGGTGATGTTGGCATGATAGTGCCCGGAATATGCCCCTGTGGCATCCGTGCACGCCGCATAAAAATACATACCAGAAAACAGGGGGGCTTCGTAGCTATCGGCAATAAAAAATATCATATCTCGGAATTTGAAGCTTTTTTCGACGAGTTTGCCGATTTTGTTTTGCAGTTCCAAATAGTAAAGCGAAACGAAAAAATAATAGAAATCCGCATTCTGCCGACCCTACGCTATTCACGTATTCACGAAGAAGAACTGAAGAACAAGTTTCGTGAATATTTTAAAACTGACACAATAATTCGACTTGTGAAAAGCATCCGCTACGAAGGAGAGGAAAAAGCTAGATTTATTATTGATGAAACAGCATTCTCCCGTTAATCAAACACCTTCTATTTTAATAATATCATCGTAAGACTAACAAAAAACACCGCCAGTGGCGGTGTTTTCAAGTAACTAAAAGGTTACTTCATAAGACGATCAAGCTCCTTTTTTGCATTATCGTACTCGCGCATAAGAAAAGCGTTTTTTATCTCCAAGGCATCCACCATTTTTATAAAACTGTTCAAATATTGCTTTGCCTCATTCGTGTTTCCTTTCGCAAGATATGCGGTACTTAATGCCCGCAGACACCATGCATGCGCGGAGGAAATACTTGTTGCATCTATTTTTTTTGCACTGGCGATTGCCTTATCATAATCGCGAAATACTGTGTAGTCCTCTGCCATATAACAGTCGAATTCCGCCGGTGCGTTCGTCTTCTTTCTCGTTGTCTCTGCCTCTTTTTCGAAAACAGAACGTTCCCCTTTTGAAGCAAGGGTGTAGAGAAGAATGACATCAGCTGGTGCGTTTTCGGCAGAATAATGTGTAGCAATAGCGAGCCGAGAATACTTCTCTGCGTTGACGTAATCCTTGGAATAAAGGTTTAATTCGGCCCAAAGAAAATTTATGGAGTATAATTGGGCGGCTGTGAGTCCCTCAGTGGTATTTAACACAGGCCTTAACAACGTGCGCACTTCTTCGGGTTTATTCTGACGGTTAAAGTAATCAAGTGCTACAGCATAGCGAGCCCAGCTGGCATTCGGAGCATTAGCGGTGATTATCTGTTGAAATTTCTCGTTAGATTGATCGTAGCGTTTTAAGCTTTTATAAATAAAACCAAGATTTTCAATAACATTCCAATATCCGGAATGCTGATCGGACAGGCCAAGCAAAAGAGCTTTCTCATAATTCTCTGCGGCTTTTTTATAACTCCCCCCCGAGTAGCCGTCATTTTTACCTTGCGAATCTGGATATTCAACTGCTCCTAAATATGCATATGTTTGTGGATTCTTTGCATCAAGTTTCAGTGATTGTTCAAAGTTTTCTTTTGCTTCTTTAAAGTTGCCTACATTAAAAAATCTCTTCCCTTGCTGGAAATAATAAGTGGCAGACTTGTCAGGCTGAGGCTCCGAAGGGTTCGAATTTCGCATAACCACCCACAATAAACTAAAAACCGCAACGCATGCTATGGCGGCGATAAACAGCCATACGCCCCTTCCTCCCAAGGAGTGCTTTGGAACAAATGAGGGAGTTATTGATGGCATGCCCCCATTGCCCCCGCCATAATTTTCTGTACTTGCCATAAAAATTTTTATAAATGCTTTTTTGTTTTGAGAACGCAAGCTCTCAAAAAGCATCCATATTTAAAAAATGTCAAATATATCTTATATAAAAGTATAACCTTTAACCTTATTACTGTAAAGAAGATATTATTCACACCTATCAGATCTGTAAAGACATGCCAAAACCATAGATAAATCGCGCATCATGCTTCTTTTTACCAGCTTATATCACAAGACTTTGGTACTATGAAGACTTTCCCTTAGCGACGCTTCGCCTGAATGAATAAGTATCGGTGTCTTGCCGCTTATCTGTGGCAATATAGTATCAACTACTTCCAGAGTAACAGACATATTTCCCCGAACAACCGACTCGAGATACTCTTGTATTTGTTTTTTATATGATGAGGAGCGTGATGACGCGGCACTGCAAGACACATAGCGCACCAATAAATTGTTGTGTTCCCGCATTTCCAACTGAAACTGATCAACATAAGAAGAAAACTTTTCCCCAAAATAATGGAGGATGTTATGGATTGGAAAAGCAGTACCGTCTTTAAACTCCAGTAAATCAGCAGTCCGCCCTTCAAATTGAATAACTCCTCCCCTGCCGCACGAACACGCATATTTCAAAAATTTTCCTCTGTCTCCGATTTGATAACGGATAAAGGGCATGCATTCGTTTTCTAAAGAGGTTACAGCAAGATTCCCAATTTCACCCTCTGGTACCAATCGCCCTTTTGCGTCTATCACTTCCACGTATGTCATCCACGGGGCGACGTGATATGCGTAGTCCTTGCACTGAAGCGCTATTAACGAACACTCCTGCGAGCCATAAATTCCATAGATCGGACACCCGAAAAAGTTTTCAAGAAGTTCCCTTTGGTACGAGGGCAAACCTTCGCCATAAAAACGAATGCTCTCGATTTCTAAACGAACATCATCGTTGGCCAGATGGTAAGCAAGTCGTCGCAGATACGATGGTGTTGAAATTATGCTTCGGGGACAAATCCGTTGAATGCCGGGATAAAATTCTTTTTTACGCCACGCGTTGTCTTCCAGATTGTGACCAACAACATGGAAACCAAGGCCATGCAAATGCTTAAGGGAATGAAGACCAATAACAAGGGATGGCCCTTTAAATTCAGAGGCATATGAAAGCTCGTAGAAACGGGAATAGCGGCGAACAAAAAGCGTACGAGCATCCTGAAAAAAAGAAAAGGGCTCTGCGGTAGAACCTGATGTTGCCGCTTTAACAAACCGCCACGAAGGCAGAGTGTCATCAACGAGATCACGAATATCAGCCTTTTTAAAAGCCCTGCGCGTAGTCGACGGAATCATACTGCTATCCTGAAGGACTAAGAGATCATTATGACTTGCGCTCAATTGATTACTCCAATATGGAACATGCATTCGTGCCTGACGTATTAAGCGCGTAAGCCTTTTTAATTGGAGTTTTTCCCATTGTCGTTGAGAAAAAAAGCCGTCTGCTTCGGAAAGAGCCCAGCGATAAAGCGTTTCCTCTACATTGATTGCAAGATCAGTGCCCAGTTGCCACGCGCGTGTCCGGCTTTGCAAAAACGAAGGCCTCATGAGAATGGCCACAGCAATTCTACTTTTTAAATCAGAAATCCACGAAACCATAAAAATATGCGCCCTCCTCCTGCTTATCGTGATAGGATTTGTTGCGTCATTTTTTTATCCTAATAACGAGTTGAATTCGATTAATACTCTACTTAACACGGCACACTACTAAAGAAATTCCTAAAAAACAATATCAGAAGGCGCTGACATCTTATTGAGAATCGGTTGTATTTTACCTCCTTCCATGTGCTTCATTTCAGAGGCATATTTCACGGTAATAAAAACCGCCGCACCAAAAAGACTCTGTAGTCTTTCAGAAAGTAGTGCCTCATCAGTCGCAGAGAATTTTGCAGACGGAACAATGAGTACTTCAACCGCCGAAGGGGTTTTTTGAACAATCTGATACTGAAAAATTCGTTCAGTAAAATCATTAAAAACTTCCGCAATTTCAAAATGATGAATCTTTCTTTTTGGTAACTCCAAAAATGCCCCTTCACGCCCACCAAGCCGCAGACGGCGCCCGGGCAATCCGCATGGACAGCGACTATTAATAATCGTACCAACATCGCCAGTGTCGTAGCGGATGAAGGGCATAACGAAATTAAAGAGATCAGTAATAATGATTCGCCCCCTCTGCCCTGAAGGAACGCTAACTCCTTTCTCATCCACTATCTCAACAATAAACGATTCGTTGTATATGTGGAAACCATCGTGATGGCTGCATTCGGCGGCAATGGCCCCGAGTTCTTCAAGCCCGTACCGGTCAAAAATAGCGCAATGGAACTGATTTTGGATACTTTGGCGCTCGGCGCTATTAAGTGTCTCTCCGTATGATACAGCAAGCGGAAACCGTAATGACGAAAGGCGCTCGTCGTTTTTTGCGGCCTGGCTTAATTCAAACAGGATTGATGGATAACTTTCTACAACTTCAGGGCAAAATTTGAGAAGGCTCACCGCCACAGCCTTAGGATCTTTCATAAATTCTGCAACCGAGATAAATAACCGCGCCGAGTGAGAGAAGGGTGACATTCTGATACGCGCTATCCTCATCGTATTTTGAACTTTTGATAAAGGTACTCCTGTCCGGACAAAAAAACGATACCCAGCAAAATCATAAAATTCGGATGCTAGAAACTGCCTTCCAATGAAGCGAAGCGGCTCTCCGCTCGATCCGGATGTTTTCTGCAATGAAAATTTGCTGCTTTTATAAATGCTCGATAAAAACCTGTCCTCTCCCGCTTCTAAAAATAACCGTTTTTGAATGATAGGCAAAGTCGAGATATCTTTCAAAGAAACTAACTCAGGCGACAGCCCTCGTGAAAACCAAAGCGCTTCATAAAAAGGGACAGTTCGATACGCATGACGAATTATTTTTTTTAGATAATAATTTTGCCAATGATAAGCAATGCCGTCTGGTAACGTTTGAACATTTTTCCATACAAAAAAAAATGCTTTCTTGTACAGCGTATGTACCTGATTCCTCATATACATATAGCAGGAGTGCCTCCTTTAATTATGTATTATAATTTATCCCACATTTTACCGTATTACACAACAATCACTTACCTTGGGGTGACCACTGATAAAATTCCGCGATGAATTACTTTCTTTATAGCACCAGAAGTGTATTTTATGCAAAGCTTTTTAGAAGGTGTTTTGTTTTTTCAGTTTTATCGCGAACAATTGCCAAGCAAACTTTATTCTGCTAGAGTAAAACCATGCACCAACCAACACTTCGAGAGATGATATTTTATGCGTGGAAAAACTCTGATTTTTATCGTCAGTTTTGGCAAACACACAACTTCAACCCAGAAAAGGATTTCCACGATATCAGCGATTTAAAAAAAATTCCTGTACTGACTAAGACCGACCTGCTTGCAGCAACGATGTCGGAGAGATCGATACTGAATTCTAATGATGGCTATTATTTTACAGACATCTCAAGCGGAACCGGAGGTAAGCCTTTGGTTATTTTAAAACAGTATCACTCCATGCCGCTCTACTTTGACTATATTTTGGATCTGGTAAAAATTTCCCGAATATCTTTTCTTGCGCTCCGCCCGACAAGTTCTGCCACCGCATTCCTTGGGGCAGGCATCGCGGGACAATTTCTTCCGCGTGGATCAATTATCTCCCTGGGAGATGTAAATGATTTCATCTATTCGGCAACAATCGCGCTAAATATTGAAGCCAACTTTCTTGTCCTCCGCCCCGCAACCGCAATATCATTCGCGGCATCGCTTGAAAAGCAAGGTTATTCCCCCTCCAAAATCAAATTTTTATACCTTTCAGGTGAGCCGATTACTCTAGCAGCAATTTCATTCTTAAGAAAGGTCTATTCCAATGCCACGATTATCTATACATATGCGATGACCGAAGGACCAGCGTCAATGGGGATAAGGTCTTCTTTGTGCACGACACTCGAAGACTTGAGTCCAAATGCATATCATCTTAATATTCGCGACTTTTTTTTCGAGACCTCCGATAAGGCCTTGCTTGTAACCTCACTTCACGAACTGCCCACACCTCTTATTCGTTTCAAAAATGGAGATCAGACTATAATCAAAGATAACTTTCAGTGTTCGTGCGGATTCCCGGCAGGCAAAATTGCCATTATCGGGCCTCGGTCAGGCGAAGATTCGTATAAAATCGGTAATTTCTTTTTTCAAGCCAGTGAGATACATAAGGCACTAGCAAAACTTAACGAATTTTTTACTGAGAACTTTGAACTTCAGGTAGAACAAATTGCGGAAAAGGACCAACTTGTGCTCACTCTCGACTTTACCCTTCAGACAATCAACAACCCAACTCCATTTTTGACTGACGCTATTCGAGAAGTTCTTGAACGCGAGGTCCGAATATCCCGATCCCAGACGCTCGGCGACGCAATCGGAAAAGGTTATGTTATGCCAATAAACATACGCTTTAGCTCCTCTCTTTCGACCAGTCGTATTCTTCCACCACAAGAATTCATGAAGCATTTTCTGTAGCGAATTAGTTAACGAAGAAAAACATTTATGGCAAAATAGTTTACAGATTTTTTAATCTGAATTGAAAGGTACTAAGTGAGCATCCTTGACAACTAAGCCCGGTGAAAAGAATGATGGACACGGCAAAAATTATCGGAATAACTCCCGCTTGATTCACCCGAGGCGGAAGGTGGGTAGAAACGCCCCCGTACACGCGATTTCCCCGAACGCTCTTTGTGTATGATACGGGAATGGTCTGCTGGGCTTCTGTAATATAGACGACTCCCACAAACAAAAACCAGCCGCAGAGCGACTGGCCGTTTTTTATTTTTTTGTGCTTCGTTAATAAATTTCAGTGTTCAATACACTTCCTGATAGCCTGATAAAGAAATCCTTCAGCATCCGGAATATTGTTTTCAGTGGTAACATGGAAACGATTAAGTGAGGTCGGAACATACCGATCTGAAATTTCGACCATCCCCCAGCGCAAAAACTGGTTGAGAGGCCCAATAAGCGCTTCGTGCGTTTTGCCTAGCGCTTGCTGAAGTACATCCTGCGGAATATCCCGAAACGTAAGGGGTTCTTTTGGCCAACGGTCAAAAATTTCTTGCTCCATTGTTCCAAAAGGAAATTCGAGAAGCTCGTGGTATGAGATTCCCGTCACCCTTTCACCAACCCGATTCCAAAACAAAGGATTTCCGTCAGCATCCTTCTTGCCAACCATCCGCCCCCAAAGAGAAGTGGGGCTATTTTTCGTTATGTCTGTAAACCAAAAATAATTCACCGCCGCAGCAAGCAGTTTGAAAACTCCCGCACTCCGACAGTCAGGACGGATGAGCCACCCACCGCTATACGCGTAGTCTCTATCGTTTTTGATGATGAGACTATCGTTCTCAATCACGAAATAAACAAAATCTTTCAGCTTTGCCATCCACGCTACCGCGATAAGATCCTCACCTGCCCCCGCGCGAATTCCGGTCAAAAAGAAACTTCTTCCTAGATTGTCCCGCACCAACCGCTCATCGCGGGGGTAAAGAACTTCATCGTGTGAATTTTCTCTGTAGAACTCTAAAACCTCTGGAACATCTTCGGTGTTCAGAAGCAAGGCATCAATCATAGGATCCTCCCTTTGGGTGGTGGTTATAGTGTTGGTCGTTATTGACTCTGTACCAGATTCTTAAAATATCAGGAGTCGTCCTCATAAAAAAGAAGAATCACTCCAACCTGGTTACGAGAGCCTCCCAAATAATGCCAGCACCAAATGCGACAAAACCGATCCATTGGCCACGCTGAAGCCTCTTGGAATTATTTGCCGAAGCAAGCGCCATTAAAATTGAAGCGGAGGAGGTATTCCCAAAATGATCGATTGTAATTACCACCCGGTCGGATGAGATATTCATCTCCTGCATGCACGCTTCTATAATCCTGCGATTGGCCTGGTGTGGAATAATAATATCCAGATCTTGCGGACGAAGACCGCACTGTTGTGCTGCTCCTGTCAGGGCCTCCCTCATCATCGGAACCGCAGATTCCAAAAGCTTCGGACCATTCATGCGACAGTGCTCGTTCATTGGAACTTGAATCCAGTCATGACCATCCGGATTCATGCCACCAACCCACCCAACGGGAGATTTTCCAGGATCAATGATAGCGGCACCCGCACCATCACCAAAAATTACAGACGGCCAATCGCCAGCTAACCGCGACACAAACGGAGTCACTCGCTCAGTAGCTACAATGGCTGTTGGGCTTGATAAAGAAAGAGCAAGTCTCAGGATTGTCGCACTTCCCGCACATGCGGCGTTCACGTCAAAACCGGGGCCACGATACCCAAGCCGCCGTGCAACACGCGCCACCGTCGGCGGCACCCACTGCTCGCCTGAATTTGTCGAACAAATAAGATGTTGAATTGCCTCAATAGAGATATCAGCTGACTGACATGCCTGCAAAACAGCTTCAGCTCCAAGCTCGCTCACTGATTCATCGATAGCAATTCGCCTGGAACAGATTCCTGTTTTGCGCTCAACAACGTCCGGTGGCAATATTAAAGCAAGTTCTTCGTTTGTTACCTCAAGCCTTGGAAGCGCCAGTCCGGTAGCCAAAAGTTTCGTAGTCTGTTCCTTTCGCCATTTTAAACAACTCACACTATACTAGCAATTTAAAATTTTAAAGTCAAATAAAAGATATCAAACAGTGTTATTCATAAAATTTTTTATAGTTTTACATACAACATCAACATCATTCAGTGACATTGCGTCATTAAGGGGCAGGGTCAGAATCTCCGAAGACACTCTCTTGGCAATAGGAAAGTCCCTGCTCACCCAATCGGCGTTGTATGCTGATAAATCGGGGAGCAGTACCGGATAATGAATCTTCGGCAAAAGTTGCGGCTTGTGCTTGAAAGTTTTTTGTAAGTGGTCAAAAAGCTGATTTCGTTTTTTAGTGCGAATTACATAGCGATACCAAATCCGTTTTGTATCAGCTTCTTTATTTGGCGGCAAGACAATATCTCCCACTCCCGAAAGTTTTTCATTAAAATGTTCGGCCAGTATGCGCCTGTATTCCAGCCAAAAACTTAGAAAAGGCAACTTTGCAATAAGAGCGGCCGCATGAACTTCGTCCATTTTTGCGCTAACGCCGACAGTCGGGTGGTCGTAATAAAAAACTTTTGCACCGTAAAATCGCATTCTATCAATAGAATCTTTTAACTGGTTTTCACGAACAACTATCGCCCCGCCGTTACCGGGAGCACAGAACTGTTTGGTTGGAGAAAAACTGAAGCATGAGATATCGCCAAAAGTACCCGCGTCTTGCCACTGTCCGCTCCTATATATTTTTGCACAAAAAACTTGAGCGGCATCTTCGATAAGTGAAAGCCCGTGCCTCCGCGCGATGTCCAATATTTTTAAAATGGTAACGGCTGGCTGGCCGTATAAATGCGCAAAAATAATAGCTTTAGTTTTTGAAGTAATTTTTTCCTCTATCTTTTCGGGATGTATCGCAAAAGTATCATCTTCTATGTCAACAAAAACCGGTCTCGAGTTGACCCAGCTAACACTAAATGCAAGCGAAACACACCCAAAAGCAGGAATAATAACCTCATCTCCAGGACCTACATTCAGCGCCTTCATCGCGATAATAAGCGCATCCGTGCCGCTTCCCGTGCCAAATACAGGCAATCCTCCCAGCCTTCGTGACAATGAATTTTCAAATTCACTGACCTGAGAATGATTTACGAAGCTGTATTGAGCCAGTTCATCTATAATACGCCCGACTGCGCGCTTAACAGCAAACTCTTGTCTTACCGCTATTAAATTTCTCTTTACAAGCGGGAGATTTAAAATATTCCTAATCATATTTATATTGTTATTGCCAATAGTCTTCGTAACTGCAATATGTTATTTATAGCATTTTATTTTATAAATGAAAGAGCTCTTTAACTATCAGATTCATCTATCTACGAATCCGCAACACCATGAAATGCAAAAAACATACACCCAAGCAAAAGGAATAAAAAAACAGCCCCTCGTAGAACTTTGAGAGACTGCACACCCGATTCGAGTGTAAAATTACTTAAGCTTGTCCACTTTAACATTCGCGTTATAAAGACCATCCCAGCTGGTGCCCTCTATATGGCTGGAAGAAATCACATTAAGGGAAAGCCTTAGATAGTCATTGTTAAGGGACAAAACACCATCCGAAGTCAGCGTTCCGGAGATCGGCAACTCCCTATTGGCATATCGCGCTGTTGAATACACAAAGACACTGCCTTTGACCTTGCCGTCATTGATAGACTTAATCGTCAGGTAGAACTTGCCACTTAATCCGCTATACTGCCAATCGCCCGTCCACTCGCCCACAAGAGACTGTGAATCGAAAGCGATTGCAGGAGACAAGGCAAGAACAAACACCAGCAAACAAAGAACGAAAAGAACAGTAAAAATGCGCATTTTTATACCTCCAGTGTTGCGAAGTTTGTCTTTTACTGCTGTTTATAGTATAGAATAAATAATAAGTTTTGTCAACTATAAAATTGACAGCTATATTTATTTATGCTATAATTGATATGTCGACAAAGTTGTGTAGTTGTTTAAAAACACCCTAACCCGCCCCACAAACAAGAGGACTCCGCAATGAAAAGAATCGTGCCGTTCCTTCTTTCTCTTTTGCTTGCCGTTGCGTTTCTAATACTGGAAGCTGGACAGGTTTTCAGCACCAACCTTCTTGATGGACCGTGGGGAGGCAAGTGGACCTCCACCTGCAGAACACCCGGGGACAACGCGTCTGTGAAGCTGCTGATCCAGGTTGACCCCAGTACCCGGGTAGCTACAGTCATCATGTTTCAGGACGTAGCGCCGCCAGCACCGTCTTTCTCTTCGATGGCAGTGGGTAAGGTTGAGGGGGACAAGATCATCATCGATTCCGTTTCAAGCGGCATTCCTAACGGGGGTTCCGAGATGTCCTTCTGGCTCGAAGGCCCTATGCTACTAAAAGGTGCCTACAAGAACGCGGACGACTGCGGAACGTTCGAGCTCCGACGGGACTCAAATAAAAGAGCCTGACAAGCAACCATCACGCCGCCATGTCTTCTGAACGAAGATGTGGCGGCATGATGGTTTTTTTTATTTATAAAAGGGAATGTATAAAATCTGCCACCAATAATTCGCTCCTTTGACGATACATGAGAGAAGACTGATGCATAGTTGGTCAATAACTGAACTACGCGGTGGCAAGCCCCCGCGTAGTTCAGTTATCTAGATAAAATTTTGAAGGCTAGATATGACTTAGCAAAACCCCGGGAATTGTCCCGGGGATTGCTGTGTGCTTTCCTCGTATTAATTACCTTCGGCCTGATTCTCCGTCGTGCTTTCGGTGGTTGTTCCGGTCTTTTTTTTAAGAGCTTCTTCAGTATAAACATTCCGGGCGTTCCACAGTAGCCAGCCTGAAGCACCGGCATCTTCAGCCGCTTTTATCTGGGCCTTCACTTTTGCCGCGTCATATACGATTCCACGCGATGTATCGGCCCCAAGGTCAAAGTCTTGCAGCCACGGCCTCATGCGCGCAACACTGCGCGGGGTTGACGTTGCATTGGCACCCGCCGGAGTTGTGGAAGCCGTTGTTGTTCCCAACCTTGCCCCCGCGTGAAGATTTGCAAATGTTGTTGTCGATATTTTTCCGGCAAGAAAATCCTGGGCGAATACAAGCGAGCGATACACGACGTCATATGGCTGATTTGAGACGACCTGGGAAACATTTTTTGACCTGTAGGGATATGATATTTTTGGAAGACTGCGCGAAGGATCTGCCGGCATGGTGAACCCCGCGTAGTAATGACTCGGATAGAGCATGAAAGAAACATAGTCGAAATTGCTTCCCACATCCTCCATCCGCTGTCCTATGCCGAGGTCGTTTGCCTGTGTTGCAACATACCCAAACAAATCGGCTGATAAAATAATATCTGGTTTGTAATCTTTTAGGTTTTTATTCATGAATTCGAAGAAGGATTTTAGAACCGTATATTTCGGCGTCTTCGGGTCATACGCGGGATAAATGATGCTCTTTACATCTCCGTCTGACGGAAAGCGGATGTAGTCAAACTGCAGTTCGTCAAACCCAAGGTCAATGACAGACATTGCGAATGCCGCGAGATATTCTCTTGCCGCGGGGCTTGCGGGGTCCATCCAAAGCCGCCCAGCGCTATCTTTCCAAAAGGCCCCGGTGTTGCGGTTTTTGACATAGTACTCCGGATGTTCTTTGGTTTGAGAGGAGTCCGGAAATACTGCCATGCGGGCGATGGTCCAAACACCTTGCGCTTTCAGCTCGTCAATAAGCGGTTTTAGATTTGATGTAACTTGGGAACCTTTTGCTTCTTTTACATCTATGACAACACCGTTCAATTCTGTTGTTTTTAAAAGGTCCTCGATATCCCCCCGAAGCCTCCTGGCGGCCACCCCTTGGTCATTTGCGACGTCTGCCGTCATATAGACACCCTTCACATACTGGGAGTTGAGAAGGGCGTCCGCAATAAGCTCTTCTCTTGTTTTGGGTTTCGGCTCTTCATTTTCCGCAAGCGGTGTTGTTGTGCCAAAATTCATGCCCTGCGTAAGAGAACTCCACCTGCCCATATAAAATGTCGGAACGCTTTTTGAGCTGTACAACCAAAAAGCCCCGATGATACCGAGCGAAAGAATGCTTGCGGCAATGTATTTTTTCATGCGTTAGTTTTTACAGATTGTTAAATTATACACCCTACTCACTATGCGGTCAGGGAGAATCGAACTCCCACCTATTGCTTGGGAAGCAATCGTTCTACCATTAAACTATGACCGCGCTTAGCGCGGTCTAACCTCGCTTAGCGAGGTGACCGCGTTGCTCTGTGCTTCGCTCATATTCCAGACGGCTAAAGCTTTTCCTCCGCGTGCTCCTCGGCCTGTCCAACAAACTCGTTGATGATTTCCTCGCTTTGCTTTATCTCGCGCACAGGAGAAGAAAAATACAGCCGCTGTCCCCGCTTCCCCTCATAGAGGTCCTGGAGGAACGATATGATGTCCTGAAAGGGCTTGTGAATATAAAAGTGTTCAAGAATGACGGCGATGAGCGTTACAGCAAAAAGAAAAACGAAAGCGGTATTGAAAAAACCCTGCTGGCGGTCATTCTCTCCGCTGATGAAAAAAACTATCCGCTGGGAAAAGATATACCGAACATCGGCAAGCTCATTTAACGAGTCAAGAATAGTATTTCGTTTTTCATCAAGCTGGCTCAAAAAAACCGCTCTCGCACCGGCATCGGTGACGGGCGTTTCTCCCGCAAAATCCGGGTGCGCAAGTATATCTGAAATATACTCGCCCGTCCTTTTCTCCACACTGGTTACCGCACCCACCTCTTTCTCGAGCAGATCTTCCTCCTGTGTATTTTTCAGAATATTTATCAGGAACGGCCTGTTTACGCCCAAATACTGGGATTTATACTTCTTCCAGAAGACATTCAACTTGTCGGCAGTATTTTGAACGTCAGCTACAACACTACTTCTGCGTGACTCTGATAAAGGATGCGTTCCCATTAAAAGAAAATTCCTAACCTCCATCTGGATAGCAACCAGTTTGTCCCGCGTTACAAGGATCTGCCGGTCAACTTCAAGCTGGTTTTGCAGATAAAGCTGGAGAGTAATCTGCCGCTGTTGGATCCTATTGTAAACCAAAAAACCAACTGCGGCAATGGGCAGCAGATATAAGCCAGCAAATATCAGAATAATTGTGCGATAATGCATTCTCATTTGAAAATGAACAAAAACCGGATATTATCGGTCCGCAGATCCGGCGGATTCTTTTTCCCGAATAAACCGGAGGGCTGCGAAAAATATAATTCCAACGGCGAGCACGAGATAAACCGTATGCTTCACTTCCCGCACTTCGGTGAACAGGTCGAGTCCGGAGCCAAGGTAAAAACTTGCCGTAACAAGAAGAAACGTCCAGGGAACAGCGGCGAAAATATCGTACAGTATGAATTTCACGAATTTCATCCTGAAGTGTCCCGCCAGAATCGGCACCATGACGCGGATACCCGTAAGGGGGCGGGAGAGAAAAATAACTTTTTCTCCGTGTCTTTTGAAATAGCGTTCCGCCTTTTCAAGAACAAACTTCACATGTTTCAAGTGCGATATCCGTTCTTCCACCCACTCCCCCGCGAACCTTCCGAGAAGATATCCGAGGATGTCAGACACAAGAATGCCCACAATAAGCACCCAGACCGTTATCCAGTAATCGGTGAACTCAAGGTATGAAAGGTAACCGCCGATAAGAAGTACTATTTCTTCCGGCAGAGGAAGTCCTATGCCAGCCAATACTAAAAGCAAAAAAAGGGTGGCATAAAGAAAATATATGTTCCCGAGCGGGAGTAGGAGCAGTATCATGCTTGCCATAGTAGTGTCAGATCTTTACGAGTTCGTTAGCCCGGTCAACAAGCGCAAAAAAGTCTTTTGAGCGTTTGTCGCGCGGACGAGACAGAGATACATCAATCGTAGCCTCGACCATTCCGGGCCGCGGCGTCATGACAAGAACCCTGTCGGACATCTCAACCGCTTCGTCAACAAGGTGTGTTACCATCACAATGGTCATACGATCTTTACTCCAAAGAGCAAGAAGGTCCTTTCTCAGCCGCTCTGCGGTGAATGCATCGAGTGAGGAGAAGGCCTCGTCCATAAGCAGGATCTTCGGGTTTAACGCAAGAGCACGCGCGATGCCGACGCGCTGGCGCATCCCTCCGGACAGATCTTTCGGGTAGGCATGCTCGAATCCGGTAAGCCCCATTTCTTTTATGTGTTCATGAACAGTTTCTCTTCGGTCGTGTATGGAAACATTTTGCATCTTAAGTCCGAATTCAACATTCTCATATACCGTTAGCCATGGAAATATTGCGAACGACTGGAAAATCATTGCAAGGCGCTCGCTCGTTTTGCCGTCGGAAAACAACAGCTCTCCGTGATTCGGCTTTATCATGCCCGCAAGCACCCTCAACAGCGTTGATTTGCCGCACCCAGACGGGCCGAGGATAGTAAAAAATTCTCCCGGGCGAACCGTAAACGAAACATCTTTTAAAACTTCGACGTGCTTTCCGTCTTCGGTAACAAATGTATGGGATAGATTTTTTACCGCAATAGCGGGTTGATTATTCATGAGAGTAGTCGTGGCTTTTCTTTAGGAGAGGAAGCCAGATAAGCTTATTCATTGAGAACAATATCAATAGGAGCGCTATAATACCGAATGTCAGGATTGGAATATTACCGTCCATGGAGGCTTTGTTCAGAAACCCGCCGATGCCCGGAGATATTCCGATTATCTCTGCACCCACAATTGCCTCCCACCCCTCTCCAAGGCCAACGATAGAGCCTGTAATAATGCCGGGAAACGCAACAGGGACGGTAAAATGCAAAAGTTTTTTTATTCCGCCCTGCGCCCCAAAAACAAATGATGCTTCTTTCAGGTCTTCGCGGACCATGTGGAGGGAAGAAAGCGTAGAAAAAAGAATCGGCCAAACCATCGTCATAACAAGAAACAATATCGCGGTGATATTCCCGACTCCGAACCAAATACTAAAAATCGGAAGAAGCGCAAAAGATGGGAAGCTTTGGAGAACATCGAAAAGCGGGAGAAAAAAAGCCTCTGCCTTAGCACTTCCTAAGAGTAAGGAAAAAACTATAGCGAGCGCGACCGATATAATATACGCGAAAATTACCCGGACAAAAGAAGCTCCAATATCAACGAACACCCCACCCGCGCTGATCCCTCCAATTTTTGAAAAGACAAAAATGAAAACGATAGGGAGAACAATCGTAAGAAACGTCACAACAAGGTGCCACCGTTTTTTGTATATCTTTATGTGATGCGGATAGCGCATGCGTTCGTTTGTGGTTAGTAGAATGCAGATTGTAGAACTGCAAAATTTAGTTGGCGATTTGAAGTGAAGCTACCAGTCTATTCAGCATACGTACTTTTACCAATAGTCCTTCGGCCTTTTCATGTACGTGAGGCTCACTTCATGCTGCACGCTACTCACTGCCAACTATTAACTTCTTCATGATGTCTTGAACCATTTTCGGGTTCGCCGCCCCTTTTGTTTCTTTCATTACCTGCCCCACAAGGAACTGGAGCGCGTTCTGGGCGCCATTTTTATAATCTGCAACTGGCTTAGGATGCATTTCAATGACTTTCTTGACGCTTTCTTCAAGTTTTCCCGCGTCCGAAACCTGTGCAAGGTTTTTTTCGGCGATAATATCCGAAGGGTCCCGTCCCGTTCGG
>MHQP01000015.1 GCA_001820685.1 Candidatus Sungbacteria bacterium RIFCSPLOWO2_01_FULL_47_32
GATGCAAAAAAAGTCTATGTCGGTTGAGACCATGAACGAAGTCGGAGAGAAGGAAGAAGCGGAGCTTTTGCGCCTTGGTATCCCGGATGAAATCATGCGGCTGATGCATGCCAATATGCCCATATCAGCTGACGGACCCCAAACGACCGCTGAAAAAATAATTTGGTACGTTGACGCAATGCTTTCGAACACCGAACCAGTACCGATACGGGAGCGGTTCGATAATCTTGAACGCGGATGGGATGGTTCGAAAGAAGACCCAGGGCGCGCCTGGCGTAATCGCGCATTCAGCGATATGTTCAAAAGCCGGTATGGAGGTCAGTCGCTCTATGATGTACAGCGGCAATTAGGCGACAGAATAGGCGCTGAGTTTAGTGAGGCAATATCCTACACAGGGAACCCAAGCGAACTCCCGGTACTTCTTCGGGAAAAGTTCGTCAAAAAGGTAATGCGTAAGGCATAACAAGCGTTTTATTTCCAATTTTTTCAAGGGTTGTTTTTATGGAGAAGATATCAAAAATAAAAGTTGGCTTTATTACCGACGATATCGACCGCAAAGCGATGGGGACGGCTTTATATATGCAGCGGCTTATTGAAGAGTTTTCTACAAAATTTAAAGATGACATTGAATTGGTACTTATTCACCGCGAAGGAAAATGCATCGTACCTGCCTGCGGCATGGCACGAAATATTGCTATTCCGACTTTTAAACTGCCTAAATTTTCAGGTGTTTTTTCATTCATGCGGTTCTTCTTTGCATGCAAAGAGGAGTTTGATATTATTCATTTTCCACGCCCGAAGCTTTTTCCGTTTTTCTGGAAATTGAAGGCAAAAAAAATTGTCGTAACATTTCACGATGCGCCGGAGAAGGGCTCGCCGCGTTTTCGCACCCCCGCAAATTTTATTTTTGAGTGGTTCATCATGTTTTGGGGGAAATACCATATTGACGCTGCCATTGCAGACGGTGCATTTCCCGCAGAAAACATGCGGCGATATTACGGATTAAAAGAAACGCAGTCATTCGGCATTCATCTTGCGGGAGCTCTCGATCTTCGTCCGCTGGATGCACATGAAGTGGAGCCGGCAAAAAAAAGGCTTCAGGAAAAATACGGGTTTCGTTTTCCATATATATTGCAGATTGCGCGGATTGTTCCGCATAAAAATGTCCACCGCGTTGTTGAGGCGTTCGGAATTCTTCAAAAAAGGAAAAACATTCCGCATATGCTTGTAATACTTGGGGGCAAGAGCCATGCGCCCGTATATGATGCCGTGGTTGAAGAAGCAATTCAGCGCTTGCCGAAAAAAGAGGCGTGTTATATCGCGCCGTATATCGAAACGGAAGACATGTCCGCGGTTTACAACCTTGCAGAAATATTTGTACAGGCCGGCACATCCGATGGATTCAGCATCCCAATCATTGACGCGCTCAATGCGGGAGTTGCAATCGTGACTTCAAATCGCTCTGTTTTTCCGGAGCTTGTGGGGAGTGCTGGGATGCTTGTTGACCCTTTTTCGCCCGAAGACATTGCCCGCGGAGTGGCGAGTGTTTTAGAGGATGCGAATCTTCGCCGTAGTCTTATCCAGAAGGGATTGGTGAAGGCAGGCGAGTATAGCTGGCAAAAAGCGGCTCGGGATACTATTGGTGTATATGAAACAGTTCTCTCGCGATGAAAAAAAAACAAAAGAAAAAAGTGTTGATATTCGGCGCGGGAGGCATGCTTGGAAAAGAATGTAAGAGGCAGCTTAGCAATTCTGCGATGTGGTACGTTATCGGCCTAAGCGAGCGCGATATTGACATTACGAATTATGATTCGCTTTTTTGCGCAATCAAAAAAATACGGCCTGATGTGGTTATTAATTGCGCTGCTCTCATTAATATTGACGACTGTGAAAAGGATCCTCTGCGCGCATGGATGGTCAATGCTATCGGGCCGGGATACATCGTACGTGCGTTAAAAGAAGCCGGACGGCGTCGGACAGTCTTCGTTCACATCAGCACTTCGGATGTTTTTGGTGGCCGCAAGCCTAGATGGAAAGAAAAAAATATTCCGTCTCCCGTTAACGCATATGGATGGTCAAAACTGTACGGTGAAAAAAATATCGAGCACGAAGCGCGCGGAAGCGGGATTCGTTATTATATCATTCGAACCTCCTGGCTGTATTCGGAATATCGCCCGACATTTATTGACCTTGTCATCAGCGCCCTTAGAAAAAAGAAACAAATACCTCTCGTAACCGATCAAAGGAGCGTTCCGACGTCGGCTCGTGAACTTGCCGCAGAAATTGAAAAAATTCTTTTGAATCGTAACAAGCCGGGTATATACCACGTTATAAACCATAGCACCGGCGGGGTTTCTAAATATCAGATTGGAACGGAAATTTTACGGATTATGAACGCATCTTCCCATTCGAGCGGGCGGCGATTCAGCCGATATTACTTGACAAAAAGCTCAAAAAAAGATATGTTCAAAGTCGCTCGGCCGGCAAGCCCTGTCCTCATCAATACAAAACTTCCACAGATGAGGGATTGGAGAAGCTCTCTCGGAGAGTATATCCGGCGGCACGTGAAGAGTTGAGAAAAACGAAGATTATGAAAAAGTGAGCGAGGCTTAAAAAAATTTTCCATGGATACCATAAAGCCAACAGCCGCTTCTGCGGGCGCAAAAAAGAAAAAAGCATTCATAACCGGAATAACCGGCCAGGACGGTTCCTATCTTGCAGAATTGCTTTTAGATAAAGGTTACGAAGTGCACGGACTTGTGCGGCGCTCTTCTCATTTCAACAGGGAGCGTATTGAACATATTTATCAGGATGCCCAGAACACGCAAAATCTCATACTCCATTACGGAGACCTTACCGACGCGTCGAATCTTTCACGGCTTCTCGAAAAAATTGCACCCGAAGAAATTTATAATCTTGGGGCTCAAAGCCATGTGCGCATCAGCTTTGACATGCCCGAGTATACAGCGGACACCATCGGATTGGGTACGCTCCGGCTCCTTGAGGCTATCCGCGAGACACGGGTAAAAACAAAATTTTATCAGGCTTCTTCCTCGGAGATGTTCGGGAGCGTTCGGGAAACGCCACAAACCGAACGAACGCCTTTCTATCCTCGAAGTCCCTACGGCTCGGCAAAGGTATTCGCGTTTTGGAACACTGTTAACTATCGCGAGGCGTACGGTATTTTTGTTTCAAATGGAATTCTTTTTAACCACGAATCTCCCCGGAGGGGAGAAAACTTTGTTACGCGCAAGATTACAATGGGGGTTGCCGAAATTTTAGCGGGCAAGCGCGATAAAATTTATCTCGGGAATCTTGATGCAAAGCGCGACTGGGGATACGCCCCGGAATATGTCGAAGCCATGTGGCGCATGCTCCAGCATTCCAAGCCGGATGATTACATTATTGCAACGGGTGAGCACCATAGTGTGGAAGAATTCGCCGAGGAAGCCTTTCGGCTTGCTGGTATCAAGGATTGGAAAAAGTATGTTGGAATTGATAAGCGATATTATCGACCCGCGGAAGTTGATATTCTCGTTGGGAATGCCGAAAAAGCAAGAAAAGAGCTTGGGTGGGAACCGAAAGTTACGTTTAAAGAGCTTGTGCGCATCATGCTTGAGGCCGACGCAAAGCGCATTGGCGTAAAAATTCCGCAGGTAAAAGAATCATAGTCGTATGGCTCTGAAAAAGTATCCGCATCAGATCGGCGTCGGTTGCGTTGATATAACCGCGCGTGAAAAAAAGTATGTGAATGTGGTCCTTAATACGGGTCGGCTTTCCTATGGGCCTTTTCATAAAAAATTTGAAGACATGTTTGCCCGTTTGCATGGCTGCAGTTTTGCAATGATGGTAAATAGCGGTACAAGCGCTCTGCGGCTTGCTGTTGCTGCGTTGAAAGAAGTCGGAAACTGGAAAGACGGCGACGAAGTATTATGCCCTGCTGTTACATTCATCGCGACATCGAATGTAGTTATTATGAATGGACTCAAGCCGGTTTTTGTCGACGTTTCTCCGAAAACATATAATATCGACCCGAAGGAGATTGAAAAAAAAATAACCAAGCGAACTCGTGCAATTATGGTAGTGCATCTTTTCGGCCAGCCCGCCGACATGGATCCTATTATGAAAATTGCCCGCAGATATGGTCTGAAAGTCATTGAAGATTCATGTGAGACGATGTTCGTTAATTACAAAAAACGCCCTGTCGGGTCCATCGGAGACATCAGCTGTTTTTCCACGTATGCGGCACACCTCGTTGTTACTGGTGTGGGGGGGGTTGCATGCACCAATAATCGCGAATATGCCCGTGTTCTTAAAAGCCTTGCCAATCACGGGCGCGATGGAATTTATCTTTCTATTGATGACGATAAAAATCTCGATCGGCAGGGTCTTTTTGCCGTCGTATCAAGGCGATTCCGCTTTGAGCGGCTCGGTTATAGTTTCCGTTCGACCGAAATGGAGGCGGCTTTGGGCGTGGCACAGCTCGAACGGTATAAAGAGATACTTTCACGGCGGCAAGCAAATGCAGATCGCCTCATGCGGGGGCTCAAACCATTCGAAAAATATATTCAGCTTCCGTCGCATCCGGCAGGAGTTGGGCACGCCTTCATGATGTTTCCGGTTGTTATCAAAAAAGGAAGCGGAGTTAAAAAAGAAGATCTTGTTATGTTTCTTGAGGAACATAATATTGAAACGCGCGACATGCTTCCGCTCGTAAACCAGCCGGTCTATAAAAAGTTATTTGGTAATCTCGAATACCGCTACCCCGTGGCAAAATGGATCAACGAGAACGGCTTTTACATCGGGTCCCATCAGAAGATGAAATCGGAGGAAATAGATTTTATTATCAAAGCCTTTAAAGAATATTTTGGAGAGGATAAGGTATGATCTAACCGACGACGAAAGCTTTACTTCGAAGTTGCAAAAAGTAATTCCGCGTTCTATACTTGTAGATATTTTTAGTTTCTAGCAAATTAAACGATGAATAAAGAAGTTATCATTATAGGTCTTGGGTGGGTTGGCCAGGCGAATGCGCTTGCGCTTATTAAGGATGAATTTATAGTACACGGTATCGATATCCGTACTGTCAATAATATATATAAAGACCCTGATTTTAATAAAATCAAAATTTCTGATGCGGGGAGTTTCACTTCGGACGCTCCTAAAATTATATGCGTTAACGCTTTAAACGATGAACATGGGAAGCAGGACCTTTCGGCGGTTTTTTCCGCTTTAAAAACCGCCAGACAAATAGGGGGCGGTCCTGTCATATTGCGCTCGACTGTTCTTCCTACAAAATTTAAAAATCTCGATTTCGACCTTTTTGTTCCGGAGTTCCTCCACGAGCTTCACGCAATTGAGGAAGCAAGAAAACCGTCCTTACTTGTCATCGGCTCAAAGAAATCCGCGGACAACCTTCCGCAATTTCTTTTGCATTGGAAGAAAAGCGCAAAAAGAGTATTTTTAGGAACTCCGGAGGAGGCCGCGTTTATCAAATATCTTTCAAATATTTGGAACGCACTTCGCATTTCTCATGTCAATGAAATGGGGAATATTATGAGGCGGCGCGGCATGAATCATGAAAAAGTTCTCGATTTCTTTTTTGAGCGAAAACCGTATTTGAAATACGGACGGGAGTTTTCCGGGCACTGTCTGCCAAAAGATGCGCTGGCGTTTCTGACAGAGTTTAATGAGGAAGCAAAGCTTATCAGCGCTATGCATGAATCAAACGAGGACCACAAGCGCTATGTTAAGGAGCACCACCCCGATGTAGAGGCGCAATATTTCAGGATTAATGAGGCGTAGAATATATCCTCGGAGCACCCCGGGAAGAATTCGCTTTAAAACCGATATTTTGCATGACGCTCATTAAACAAGATTTCAGTAAAGAGGAAATACTGCAATCAGGGATTTATTACGCCATTGGAGGCGTTCTCGCTTCGTGCATTGCGCTCGTAAGCTCTCTCTATGTTGTCCATTCGCTGTCACTCTACGAATATGGGGTATTTCGGCTCATTTTGTCGCTTACCGGGCTCTTTGATGTTCTCCAATTTTCAGGGTTAAACGATGTTGCAAGAAATGACGTAGCCATTGCCCTTAAATCGCAGGACGAAAAAAGCGCGGCGAAGATTTTTTTTGAGTTTGTGTGGCTTAAGTTTGTTCTTATGCTCTTTGCTTGGGGTGCGTTTTTTGCTTTTGTTTCTTTTTTCCTGGGAAATTTTTATGATAAAAACTTAGCGGAGATTCTTCAGCTTGCGTCTCTTTTTATACTATTTCAGGCGCTCAACGACGTTCTTGTGATGTTTCTTGGCGCTGTGGGCGCGCTAAAAACAATATCAAAAACCACTCCCTTTTTTGAGGCTATAAATCTTTTCTTCACTGTCGGCGTCTTTATGATATTTCTCCCATCTGTTCATTCCATTGTTCTTGCAAGCGTTCTTATGCAGACTGTAACGCTTTCAATTTACTGCATGCTTGTTCAGAAGGATGTCAGACGCCTTTGGTCATTTTATAGGTTCGAGCGGCCGACAACTATTATATATATTATAAAAACCTATGGTAAGTGGTCGGTTTTTTCCAATTTGCTTGGGGACTTTTTATCGAATGCACGGAACTATATCATCAAGTTCCTCCTTTCAACGGAGGCGGTCGCCGTGTATAGTATTGCAGCCAGCTTTTATTTGTATTTGTCCCTTTTGTTTCCGGTGCAAAAAGTTTTGGCTAATTTTCTGCCGTACAAGATAACGGATCATGACATAAAAAAAGATTACTTTACTCTCGGCGTTCGTTATTCTACCTTTATATACATCTGCTTAATGCTTGTGGGCGTTGTCGGAGTTACAGGTCTTATATGGTTTGTTATTCCAAAATATGCGGCATCTTTGCCGATATTTTATGCCATGCTTTTTTCTCTGCCGATGCTTGGAATTCAATATTTCTCGCAAATATACCTCTACACCCTTCGTCAGCAAAGAATAATTTTTATGCGGATGCTTTTGAAGAACATCTCGGCTGTCGTCCTGCTTTTTACCCTTGTTCCGTTGTTCGGGCAAATAGCGCTTGGAATCGAAAATGTTTTGACGAACATCCTTCTTACTACTCTCGTTTATGTGATGCTTGTGAGGATGCACCCCGAACTTAAACTTGAGCTATCCTCTTTTGTTGTTCGGAAGAGCGATGTTATTTTTTTAAAAATCCTTATTTTTAAGGCGTTTAAATTCCACTCCCCAAAATCCACTCCTTCATAGGCGTAGGAGGAATATTAAAGCATTTTGCGGAGAATAAATTAAGGTTTTTCTGTTCAATCCTAGTCGAACGGATAGGATAGGAATTAAAGCATGAAAATAAAATATGGAAAAGAAAATAGAAGTTTCAGCAATAGACCCTTGCGTCCTGGAGATATATAATACCTTTCGTGGATATGAAGGATCGGAGCAGATAGGGAATCTAATAGCTCTTCAGGCTCTTTTTGAAATTACCAAAAGTTCTCTTCCCAAACGGATTTTAGAGGTGGGGGGGGGTATAGGTACGTTAAGCTATCTCATGCTGAAGGAGAGTGGCGCCCATATTGATATATTCGAGGACCATCCGTTTTGCATTGACGCATTGGGGAAGAATCTTAAGGAGTTTAAGGAAAGGTTTACGATACTGACATGTTATGAAAAATACTCGCTATCAACAAAAACATACGACCTCGTGATTATTGACGGCGGAACACCTGAATTTGCCGGGAAAATACTCGGAGAACTGGATGATATAAAAGAAGTGTTTGTTGAGGGTAAACGCTGGCAATATCGCAAAGCGGCTCGAAAAACTTTGAGTAAAAAATACGTGTATGACCGTATCGCTTACGTTGATCCTGCCAAGAAATATAAGGGAGCGTATGAGATTGTTTGTACTCCAAATAAAAACTTTCTTTCGCGCAAAATACAATATTTATTTGTTGAAATTATTTATTGGATAAAAGCTAAAACCTGGGAAATTTTGCATAGGCAAGGTTTTCTATTGTGAGCGAAGAGTAGCCCGAGTGCAAAAATTATATTATTAAAAAAATAAATTTGATATGCAAAGAAACTTATTCAGCAGAGAGCCAGAGGAAAAGGACGGCCGGTACTATTTCACCAAAGCGCCGGATAATATACATGTTTCAAAAAAAATGAAGGAGTGGAGCATTTTTCGGAAGGCGCAGTTTCAGTTTGTAAAAGACGCGTGCGAAGGACTGCCGGAAAAATCTTTACTTCTCGACCATGGCGCCGGACAATCGCAATTTCGGGAAGTGAGCTATAAATTTGATAGGATTGGGATAGATTTTGTTCCTTATGATGGAATTGACGTTATAGCAAACGTTGAAGAAGAGTTGCCGTTTAAGTCTGGGGTTTTCGACATTGTCTTTAGCACTAATTCCTTTGAGCATATACATAATACCGCAAAAGCTTTCGGTGAGTGCGCACGAGTACTGAAAAGCGGCGGTCTAATTATAGGCTCAACCCCCTTTCTTCTCAAGGTTCACCAAACCCCGTATGATTTTCATCGTTTTACAAATTTTGAGTTGATAAAGTTATTTGAAGAGCACGGTTTTGAAGATGTTAGCATTGTGCCGATTGGTACGACACTAGATCTTCTTCGCCAAACCGCCCTTCATTATTTTGGCCCCAAGACAACAATGGGGGTGGGGAAGATTATTTGGAACCTACAGAAAATTATTCTTTCGCTTTGTAGATTATTGCCGAAAGAAAAGAATACAGGACTTGCCTTGGGGTATGGCTTTAGAGCACGAAAAAAGTAACTGTCAAGGACTTTGGGAGTAACAAAAAGCCGGTTTATTGCGTGATATAGCTATGGACACGAAGACTGCTTTATCCAAAAAGCAACGCAGGTTCCCCCTAAGAGTACTCGGCGTCATTCCGGCTCGTGGCGGGTCAAAGGGCGTTCCAAGAAAGAACATCAAGCTGCTTGCAGGAAAGCCGCTTCTTGCATATATGCTCGGAGCAGCTCTTGGGAGCAGGTATTTTACGCGTGTTGTTGTATCATCTGAAGACGACGAAATTTTAAAAGTGGCGAAAAAGTATGGCGGCCTTAAGGTTCCTCTTCGCCGTCCGAAGGAGCTTGCTGAAGACACGTCGCCTGATGTTCCGATGCTCCAGCATGCGGTACGGGAGACAGAGCGCCAAGACGGTGTTATGTTCGACTACGTCGTTCAGCTTCACGCAACGACTCCTTTTATGACTTCAGGGGATATTGATGGTGCTCTAACTAAACTTTTCGAAAATCAAAAAGCCGATTCTGTTGTAAGCGTTTTCCAGGTAAATAGCTATCACCCAATAAAGCTGAAAAAAATAGTCAACGACAAGCTTGAGCAATACGTTGAGGCGTTCGAAGAAAAGACGACATCTCGGAGGCAGGACCTTTACCCTGTCTACAAAAGAAACGGAGGGCTGTATGCCTCAAAGCGTTCTGTTGTTATGGATTTGGGAAGGGTGTGGGGAGACCACGTGTTGCCGTATGTGATGCCGGATCACCAGTCTATCGAGATTGATTCTCAAACGGACTTTTTGATGGCCGATCTTCTCATGAGGCACATGAAAAAACAAAAACCGAAACTTCTTTAAAAAATGCCGAAGCGATATATTATTACAAATTTTGCATACGGATTCGGGCCGTTCTTGCGGACAACCGAGCTTGCTCTTGCCGTAAATGAAATTCTCTTCAAAGTAACGGGAGAGAATTTTGGCATTATTGTCCCGTGGGTCTATGGAGAGTCTCAAAAGCAGATACTCCTAGAGGAGTTTGCGGACGTATTGAAGGAGCGACCGGACGCAATTGTGCTCGACAAGCGCATTGGCTCAGAGCTTGAACTAATATTTTATGGAGAGAGAGGATACGAAGAGTCGCTCAAATATTTTCATAAAAACCATGAGCGCGTTGTTGAGGCCGTAAATCAATATATCGCAAAAGGCATTATTGCCGAGACATTCAATGGGGAGCCGGTTCCGGTTGAAAAATCATCAATAGCGCTTTGCGTAAGCCGCGCTCCGAGGGTTTATTTCGATATTGAGCCGTCATACTACACAAGTTTCGGCTATGTTTCTGAAATTTTAGAACGAAGTCTTGAGGTTCCGGAGATTTCCTCCGCGCGAGAGCTCCGGGAAGCTCTTATTCCGCTTTCTCGGGATGTTGAAAAAAGGCATCGGCTCCACTTCATTGCCGACCCCGCTACATTTAGTTATCTAGAAAACCATCAGGCTCGCTATGCCGGAGAGATTCTAACTCCTCCGAATGCCCTTCCCCCAAAAGATGCGGATTGTGCTCACATTGAGCGGGGAATATACGTTACCATCACAGGTATTCCCGGGCTTGAAAGATTGTTTGCTGAAGCCCGCCAGCTTGGGTTCAGGCTGTATTCAAATAAGCCGAAATTTATACCTGACGCGATCAGAGCGTTGCCTCACATTTTGAGGTGCAAAAATATTCCGCTTCACTTCGCGAGAGCGGGCTGGGGCTCCATATGGTATTCACTGTTTACCGGCGTTCCATTCGTTGCCTCGAAGTTTGACTCGCATGACGACCCCGAAATATATTTCAACAATCTGTGCATTGAAAAGCTTGGCCTTGGCATGGTATATAGTGGACAGCCCCTGAGCGAACTGCTTGGCTTTACAGATGCCTATAAAACAGCCGTTCTTCGTGAAAGTGCGCGAATTCAGAAAACATACGGTACGCAAAATGGTGTTACATACACGGCAGAGAAGATTGCGGATGATTTCTTAAAAAATTTTTGAATTTTTTTGTTTATTTCCCGCTTATTAACTCTAACCAAAAGTTAACACTATGACTAAGATTATTGTAGAGTTGTGTCAAAACCATAAAGGGGACCACGAGACATTTGAGCGGATGATACAGTCCGCCGCGGAGAATGGCGCTGACTACGTCAAAATGCAGACTATTTTTTCGGATGACCTTACAAAGCGCGAACGTTTTGAAGAAGGGGAAACTCTGCCGGATGGAACTGTAAAAACGATTAAACGGCCTTATGCTGCAGAATTTGAGCGCTTATCGAAGCTTGACCTTTCGCTTGAGGAGCATACGCATTTTATCGAAACCTGCAAAAAATTCGGCGTAACACCTCTTACGACAATTTTCGCGCGTCATAGAATTTCGGCTGTAGGAATTTTGGCGTGGCCCGAGAAGGTTGTTAAGGTCGCAAGTTATGACTGCGCAAGCTGGCCGATGCTTAAAGAGCTCGCAAAATATTTCGACCGTTTTATTATATCTACTGGCGCAACGCACGATGAGGAGATTAAAAAAACCGCAGAACTCATGCAGGGGCTCGGGAAATCTTTCAGTTTTCTTCACTGCGTAACAAGTTATCCAAATACTCTCGACATGTGCCACCTTTCTCGAATGGAGTGGCTGCGAAAGCTGGCACCCGAAGTCGGCTGGTCCGACCACACGCTTGTCGAACGCGACGGGATAAAAGCAGCGAAGGTCGCCGTCATGCTCGGGGCGGATTATGTCGAGCGGCACTTTACGATTTTGGCAAAAGACGAGACAAAAGACGGGCCGGTCTCGATAACGCCGGCTAAACTAAAAGAACTTTCTGGTTTCAGAAGGCTCTCAAAAGAGGAACAGCGTCTGTCCGTGGAGCGTGAAATTCCAGAGTGGCAAACTCTTTTAGGGGAGCCGACCCGCCCGCTTGGCCATGTTGAGCTTCTGAACCGCGATTACTACCGAGGACGTTTCGCAAGCCCGGATGGAAAAGGCGGATGGATATATAATTGGGATGATAAGCCGCTCGTGTAGGGGACATTTAGCGTGGATGCTGTGGAAACCACGAGTGCTTAAACCACATGAAAACTATCTTTATACCTATCTATCACGGTTTGCAGTCAGTGAATATTTTGCAAACCGACGCTATACACGTGCTTTTGAGCGAACCTGACACTCGCGTAGTTGTTTTTTGCCGTCCGACAAAAATTGCTTACTACAAGGAGCGGTTTAAGGGATATCCGAACCTTGTATTTGAGTCATTTGTGTTTGAACTAGAAACAACATTCATCGAAAGAATACTTAAGTTTATCGGTTCCAATCTCCTTGATACGTGGGATGTGTATTATTTGCAGAGGAGAAGGCTGATGAGTATAGGGAAGCCTTTTCGGTATTGTGCGGCGCGAGTCGTAAGCAAGATACTCGGCAACGCTAAAATTCTTCGACGTCTCTATCGCGCGCTTGATCTTCGGTTAAACCAGCGTCAGGTTTTCGGAAAGTATTTTGAAAAATATCAGCCGCATGTCGTTTTTGCATCCGATGTTTTAGGGGTTAACGATACGATTATGCTTAGAGAGGCAAAAAAGCGGTGCGTTTTTACTATCGCAATGGTTCGCTCATGGGATAACTTGACGTCAAAGGGTGTTGTAAGGGTTCAGCCTGATTTTTTGCTTGTGCAAACGCCGCGAATGTTTGAAGAAGCAGTTCGGCTTGCCGATATGGAGCCGTCCCACTTAGAGATAGTTGGTGTTCCGAGCTTTGATCATTATAATGGGTTTGTTCCGGATGACCCTCTGCTCATATCAAAGATTCTGAGCCTTTCGCCCGGGAGGCCATTTATCCTTTTTTCTCCGTTGTTCGAACATTATACGGAATCAACAGTCTCTATTTTGAAATATCTTGAAACAAAGATCAATGACGGCGCCCTCCCAAAAGAGCTTGCGGTTCTTGTCCGCTATCCTCCGAGTTACACGTCTCGAAAGCTTGATGAATTTGATGGAAGCAAGTGCATTTTCTTCTATCAGCCCGGAGAACATTTTCCGGACACCAAAACAAGATTTGATTGGGAGTTTACGAAAGATGATATGCGTATTTTGGCAAACACCATCTATCATTCGAAAGTCACGGTAAACTTTGTATCAACACTAACAATAGAATCTGCTGTTCTCGATCACCCGGTTGTAAATATTGCGTTTGAGACTATGCTGCACCCTTCGGTAAACAACAGCTTGCGCATGCTTTTTAAACAGCAGCACATTGTACCGCTTCTTGAGATTGGCGGTTCCAAATTAGCAGAGTCGTATGATGAGCTAATTTCTCATATCAATTCATATCTTTTGGATCCTACTCAAGACGCGCTTGGAAGAAAAAAAATAGTCGAGGAATATGTTCCAATGTTTGACGGAGGGACTGGTAGGCGTATTGGAAAGGTAATACTTGATAGGGCAAATAAAGTACCTCCCCGGAATGTATAATATCGCGAGTGTTGTGCTATGGCAAAGAAAAAAAAGCCGGAAATCGGCGTTATCGGCCTCGGAATGGTTGGAACGCAAGTAAGGCGCTGGTTTGACGGCGCCGGATTTCCCGTGCATATGTATGATAAGTTCAAGAAGATTGGCTCTCTTGAGGAACTTAAGGGCGCGGATATTATTTTTGTCTGCCTTCCGACGCCTCACGCGGCGCATTCTGCTCTCAGTGTCGACCTCGGCGCATTTGAGGCTATTGTAAGATCTTTTTTAACTCCAAAAATATTTGTTGTTAAGTCCACAATCCCGCCGGGCACAACGGCATTTTTGCAAAAGCGGTTTCTGCGCCACTTCTTTTTTCATAGTCCGGAATTTTTGACCGAGACAACCGCATGGCGTGATTTTTCGCGTCCGGTACTTCAGCTTGTCGGAGTTACCGGGAAAAGCAAACGGAGGGCGAAAGAGATTCTTTCCATTTTGCCGCGCGCCAAAACGTCGGCAATAGTTTCTTCCGATGCTACGGAAATTTTTAAATATGCGCGTAACGCTTTTTTTTCGCTCAAGGTTACTTTTGCAAATGCTGTCTACGAGCTTTGCGGCTCGCTCGGCGTTCCGTATGATGATGTGAAGAATATTCTCGCGCATGATCCGTGGATAGGCCAGAACCACCTTGAGGTTTTACATAGAGGATATCATGGGTTTGGCGGAAAATGCTTGCCGAAGGACCTGAAAACGCTCATCAAAGTATGCCAGGCGCATAAGGTTGATCCGTCTTTGTTTAAAGCTACGGATATTCTTAACGACCAGCTTTTGAAAAAACAGGGCCTTGGAAAAACTCTCTCACAGTTCTGGCTCCAGAATAAGAATACTGGAAGAAATTCTACATAGCCTTTCAAGCTACAAGGGATTTACCCTGTTAGAAGCTCACCCGAGAACATCTTATCGCTTAAGACCTAAAGGCGAAGCCGCTTTACAGCTTACAGTCATGAACAACAGACATCAGATTTAAGCCTCTAACGGGGTTTACAATTTGTCTTAACCGTTGTATATTCTATTTATTATGAATCCCGTTAGAAACCGAGTTATGTGGTATGTCTATCTGCTTGTTGGAAGCCGTGGAAAATGGTATATAGGATCGACAAAAGACCTGCGAAAAAGAATTTTAGATCATAATTCAGGACGGGGTACATATACAAGACGGGAAATGCCTTGGAAAATCATATAGTGTGAGATTTGTTTAAATAAACTAGATGCCAGAGCACGAGAAAGATATTTAAAATCAGGCACGGGGAGAAGATACCTGAAAAATCGCCTGAAATTCTTTTTCGTCAAAGGTTTCTAACGGGATGAAAGTTGTAATTCTTTGCGGGGGGCGCGGGATGCGCCTTTCCGAGGAAACGGAATTCAAGCCAAAGCCGCTTGTGCATGTTGGAGATATGCCCATTCTTTGGCATATCATGAGCCTCTATGCCCACTACGGGTATAAAGATTTTATTTTAGCGCTCGGGTACAAAGGGCAGATGATAAAAGATTATTTTCTGAACTTTGAGGAAACTCACAACAACTTTACGATTAACTTCGGTAAAGGGGAAAAGAAAGTCGTCTATCATGAAAAAAATGGAATACCCGATTGGAATATTACGTTCGTCAATACGGGGCCTCACTCAAACACGGGGGAGCGAATACGAAAGATTGAGCCATATCTTGGCGATGATAAGGAATTTTTTCTTACGTACGGCGACGGCGTTTCAAATATTGATATTCAAAAGTTATACCGGCACCACAAAGCTCTCGGGAGGGCGTGCACTCTTTCCGGCGTACAGCCGTTGAACCCGTTTGGCGTCATTGAGCCCGAAGGAGGACTGATACGGAGTTTTCAGGAAAAGCCGAGAACAAAACGCGGATTCATCAGTGGGGGATTTTTTGTCTGCGATCGGAATATTTTTAAGAGCATTCCCGCGGGGGACCAGACAACATTTGAGGGAGATGTTCTTCCGAAACTTGCGAAGTCCGGAGAACTTGCGGTCTATGAGCATCACAATTTTTGGTACTGTGTTGATACTCTGAAGCATCTTGAGGACCTGAACGCTTTGTATAAAAGAGGTGAAAGACCCTGGATGGTTTGGGAGGCATAAGCGCAAAAAAGAGAATACTCCGAAAAAATTGACCCCGTTAGAGGTTTTCTTGTTCCGCAGTTACATTGAGTTAGTTCGTTACTTCTAACGAGACCGCAACGTACAAATAATATAACAAGGAAAATTTAGGTGAACCTCTAAACGGGGTTGACAAAATAGCATATAAATGCTATTTTGTTTTTATATGGAGAAAATTGGGAGAACGCTGTGGAAAGCGGAAATGATTTTTTGAAAGATGCCAGCTGTATAGATTTAGAAGGCGCTTTGACTGAACACGGCATGGATGTTTTTCTCAGGCTCCTTGAAAAGCTTCCTCCCGGGAAAGATGGGAGAGCGTTTATCCCGCTCAAGAGAAGAGGAGTTCACGCTTCGGTAGAGCTCGTTATCATCAAGGACGGCAAAGTTGTTCTCACGCGGCGCGAGGCCGGAGATCCGTATTTTCAGGGTTTGCATACGCCAGGAACATACATTTTGCCCGGAGAAAGTTGGCAGGACGCGGCTGATCGCTGTGTCGCTAGAGAGATTAAATCCATAAAAGTTCGGGTGATTCGGGATATTGCAGTTTTCAATAATCCGGAATGTCCGCGATTCCACGATGCGAGCATTTTACTTCTTTGCAAAGTTGTCGAGGGCGAGCTTGGTAAAGAGCACTGGTTCGGAGAATGTCCTCCTGACCTTATCCGGGTTCATAGGAAATACTGGCCAGTAATCGAAAAAGCTCTTAATTCACCAAGGCAATAGCCTTGGTCTTTTCTATCCTGCGTTCGTCCCGGGGAGTGAGCAACAAAAGAAACTCCTTTCTCCATGGCCGGAAGATATGCCGGAGGGGTACCTTGACTATGTCAATATGCGGGAGCCGGGTGAAGAATTGAAAGAAATACGCTATAGTGTAAATAGGGGTAAGCCATACGGTGGCGACTCCTAGGTCGAACGAATCATAAAGAAGTTTGACCTTGAATCTACGGTACGAAATCCATGGCGACTCAAAAAGGGCTCCTGACCCCTTTTACCTGACCCCTTTTACTATAAGAGCGTACCAATTATTGGTACGCTTTTTCTTTTTGTGGGAGCAGTCTAGCTTTCAATGAGAGAGTGCGCCACCGCTGTGCGGTTGGCATATTTGCATTAAACATTTGATATGATATACTGACGATATATGGTTTCACAAATTGCAACAATTCCTAAAAAAGTGAGCGGTGGAGAAGAACTCGTTGTAGTAAAAAGGAGTGATTTTGAACTATTCCAGAAATGGCAAGTGGAAATAAATGACGCTTTAGCAAAGGTTCAAAGAGGGCGGGAGGAATATCGGAAAAAGAAAACTATCGTTGCTTCTTCTCCTCCTCGTTTGTTGCGATAGCCAATTATCATGAAACTGAAAAATATTCATTACACTTCCGACTTTCGGAAGGCATACCAGAGACTGCCGAGGAACATACAGAATACTGCTGATAAAAAAGATCTGCTATTTCGGGAAAATCCATTTCATTCAACCCTTAAAACTCATAAGCTTCACGGTCCGCTTAACGGTCTCTGGTCATTTTGGATAACGCGGAACTACCGCGTTCTTTTTGAATTCATTAAAAATGGCGCTATTTTCTACGATGTTGGTACTCACGAAATATATAAATAAAGATTTCCTCACGCCAACGAATAGGGAGACCACAATTTTCAGCATAGTCCGTTATAAGGTGGTTGACATCGGCCCGGTTTTTGCCTATGATACGACGTATGGACTCAAAATATTGGCAAAATAAAAATGTCTTCGTAACGGGCGCTACCGGTTTTTTGGGCTCATGGCTTGTGAAGCACCTTGTAGACTCGGGCGCCAATGTTGCCGCACTTGTACGCGACGTTGTTCACCACTCGAACCTTTATCGGAGCGGATACGCGAATAAAATAAGCCTTGTATACGGCGAGCTTGAAAATTATCTTTTGCTTGAGCGGGCCTTCGGCGAATATGAAACGGAGGCGGTTTTCCACGCGGGGGCGCAAACAATCGTGGAAATTGCCAACCGGAACCCTCTTTCGACATTTGAAACAAATATTCGCGGAACGGTGAATGTGCTTGAGGCAAGCCGCCGGACCCCGACAATAAAAAAAGTCATCGTTGCCTCTTCTGATAAGGCCTACGGCGTGCATGAAAAGCTCCCGTATTCTGAAACTGCCCCCCTGCAGGGGAAATTTCCGTATGATGTTTCGAAGAGTGCGGCAGACCTTATCGCGCAGTCTTACCATGCAACGTACAAGCTTCCGGTAACAATTACCCGCTGCGGAAATTTTTACGGAGGAGGCGACCTGAATTTTAACCGCATTGTTCCCGGCGCAATCAGAGCATTTCTCATGGGCGAGCCTCCGGTTATCCGGAGCGATGGCAAATTTATCCGCGATTATTTTTATATCGAGGACGCCGCGGAAGCGTATCTTCATCTAGCAAAAAAAATGGACGACCCCGCCATTCACGGACACGCGTTTAATTTTAGTCCCGGTAATCTTTTAACGCCTCTTGAAATAGTCGCTTCGATAAAAAAACTGATGAAAAGCGATATTGAGCCGGTCGTGGCTAACACAGCGCGTAGCGAGATTCCAAAACAATATCTTTCTTCCGAAAAGGCAGAAACAATGCTGGGATGGAAGTCGAAGTATGAATACGAGGACGGCCTCAAGAAAACCGTAGAATGGTATAAGGCATATTTTAAAGATCGCGATGAAAAAAAAATCTAACAAGCGGGCACTCCTTACGGGGGCAGCCGGATTTATCGGCGCAAATCTGACGAGGGCGCTCATTGCCGAAGGGTACGAGGTACACGCGATTCTTAAGAAGTCAACGAACTTTTGGCGACTTCGCGAAATACAAAAGGAAATCCGCATTCATTGGGGGAGTCTTGAGAATAAAGACGCCTTAAAACGCATACTATCCGCGTCGCGCCCGACCCATATTTTCCACTTAGCACAGCACGGCGGGTATCCCTTTCAAAAAGACAGCACGTCAATTTTTAAAGTAAATCTCCAGGGCACGATAAATCTCCTTGGGGCGGCAGAAAAGGTTGGCTTTAAAAAATTTATTCATACCGGCAGTTCGTCGGAATACGGAAGCAAGACACGTCCGATGAAAGAAACCGATATTCTTGAGCCAAATACGCCCTATGGCGCAAGCAAAGCGGCGGCAACCCTCTATTGCCAGTACCGTGCCAGAGAGGCCCGTCTCCCAATCGTTATTTTTCGCCTTTTTTCTGTATATGGACCGTGGGAGGAAAAGGGGCGGCTTATTCCTGAACTTATGCTGGGGTGCATCAAGGGAGAAGATATTCAATTGGCTTCTCCGCACGCGGTCAGAGATTTCATATATGTCGGCGATGTCGTGAATGCATATCTTAAGGTGGTGCGTATTCAGAGCGAGCCGGGAACGATTTTCAATATAGCAGGCGGCATACAGCATTCAGTCGGAGACGCCGCTACAATTGTAAAAGGAATTACGCGGTCAAAATCAGTTTTGCGCTGGGGGACTGCCGAAGGGCGGGCGTTTGATACTAGAATATGGCTAGGAGATGCAAAAAAAGCGCGAAAAATGCTGGGGCTGAACACCCACACCTTGGAGGACGGCCTTCGAAAGTCTGCTCAATGGTTTAAAAAACATCGCAATGCTTACAGATAAAAAAATTTCAGCGGTTATTGCGTGCTACCGGGACGAGGAATCATTGCCGATTTTGTATCAGCGTCTCACCGCGGTCCTCAAGGACATTACACCTCGGCACGAGATTGTTTTTGTGAATGGCGGAAGCGTTGATAACGCGGAGGTATTTTTGCGGGATATTGCACGAAAGGACCCGCATGTTGTTGTTGTCAATCACTCAAGAAATTTTACTTCCCAGGGGTCTTTTTCAAGTGGTATGGAAGTTGCGACCGGAGACGCGGTTGTGCTTCTTGACGCGGATTTGCAGGACCCGCCGGAACTCATTCAAAAATTCGTTGAAAAGTGGAAAGAAGGATACGAAGTTATTTATGGAGTCCGGAGCAAGCGTGAAGGACCCCTTTTCTTCTCTTTGGCCACAAAGATATTTTATTGGACCTTTAGGAAACTCTCCTATGTGGATATCCCGCTTGATGCCGGAGATTTTTCTTTGATGGACCGCAGGGTTGTGAACATATTGAATGCTATGCCGGAGCGCGACCGCTTCATTCGCGGGCTTCGAGCGTGGGTCGGATTCAAGCAGACGGGCATCCCGTTTCATCGACCTGAAAGGATGTTCGGAAAAAGCACGAACAATTTTCTCAAAAACATTCAGTGGGCAAAAAAGGGATTTTTTTCTTTTTCATATAAACCGCTTGAATGGATATCGTATCTTGGTTTTGCGATTGTTGTTGTTTCTATTGCGGCCATTATTTTTTATTTAATTTCCTATTTTATTTTTCCCAGTCAAGCCGGCACGCGAGGCATTCAAACTATTATTGTGCTCATTCTTTTCATGGGGGGGATCCAGCTTCTTTCGCTTAGTATTATCGGAGAGTATGTTGGAAGAATATTTGAAGAGGTAAAACAGCGACCAAAATTTATCGTAAAAGACATCATTAATGATCCTCGGAAAGAAAAGCCTTCGGTTTAGCGCTAGTCGCCGGTTTGCAATTTTTGCCTTATTTTTATGGAACAGCCAAAATTTGAATCAATAGATTTTTATCAGGCGAAGTCGCGGGAGATGCGCGAAAGCATTTTGCGTATTATTGCCGACTCAAAGACGGCCTCGCATATCGGTTCATCATTTTCTCCTGTTGATATCATGTCAGTTTTATTCCATGGCGTCATGAGGATTGACCCGAAATATCCGGAACATCCTGACCGCGACCGGTTTATTATGAGCAAAGGACACGCCGCGGCGGCCCTCTATGCCGTTTTGCATCAGCGCGGTTTTTTGAGCAAGGATGACCTGCTAAAATTTTATCAGGACGGCAGTACGCTTGGCGGCCATCCGTCATATCGGTGCGTGCCGGGTGTTGAGGCAACAAGCGGGTCGCTCGGCCACGGCCTTCCGATCGGCCTTGGCATGGCATTAGCGGGGAAGCGCGACGCAAAAGATTACCGCGTCTTCGTGCTTCTTTCCGACGGCGAATGCGACGAGGGCTCAAATTGGGAAGCGATACTCGCTGCAGGACACTTTGGGCTGGATAACCTTGTTGTCATTGTTGACTACAATAAAATTCAGAGTTTCGGCAGCGTTAAAGAGGTGATGGACCTGGAACCGCTCGCCGATAAATTCAAAGCATTCAGGTGGGCTACTCGCGAGATTGACGGCCACGACACTTCCGAGATCATCTCCGCGATGAAAAGCGTTCCGTTCGAAACTGGAAAACCTACTTGCATTATTGCACATACAATCAAAGGGAAAGGCGTATCATTTATGGAAAACCAGCTTGCCTGGCATTATAAGACTCCTCAAGGGGAGGAGGTCGTGCAGGCGTTGCGTGAACTTGAAGCATCATGAGAAATACATTTATAAAAACTTTGTCAGAATGCGCAAAGAAAGATAAGCGCATTTTTCTTGTTAACGGAGATCTTGGGTATAATGTGCTCGAGCCGTTTGCGCGGGCATTTCCAGATCGATATATCAACATCGGAGTTGCCGAGCAAAACATGATCGGCGTTTCTGCCGGGCTGGCGCTTTCAGGAAAAGTCGTATACGCCTATTCAATCATTCCGTTCGCGACAATGCGCTGTTTTGAGCAGATTAGAAATGACGTTTGCATGCAGAGAGCGAATGTCCGGGTTGTCGGAGTCGGTGGAGGATTCGCCTACGGCCAGGCGGGCCCCACGCATCATTCAATTCAGGATATTGCTATCATGCGAACACTACCCGGAATGGCGGTGGTTGCCCCTTCAGACCCGCTTGAGGTTTCGCGGGTAATTGAAGATTCTGTTTTGCGCGAGGGGCCGATGTATATCCGCCTGACGAAAAATGGCGAGCCCGATATTCACGACAAAAACTTTGAGTTCCAGATAGGTAAAGCGATTACAATGAAGAAGGGAACTCACGCGGCAATTGTTGCCTGCGGAAATCTGGTGCGAACAGCTCTTGAAGTTGCCGGCGCGTTATCTCGCGACGGCTTGAATGTCGCGGTGATTGATATGCACACGATCAAGCCTTTCGACACCGCATCAATCTTGAATATCGCTAGGGAAGTAAAATCAATAGTCAGCCTTGAAGAGCATTCGGTCATCGGCGGGCTCGGGAGCGCTGTCGCGGAGGCAATCGCCGGGAATCGTATTTATCTGCCGTTTAAGAGTTTTGGAATCGGCGATATGGACGCGCGGGTCGTCGGGTCTCAGGAGTATCTCCAAAAGCTGAACCGTTTGACGGAGGACACGCTTGCCGAAGACATTAAAGACTTTATAAGCAAAAATGTTTCAGAGGTATGATCAATACGCGGTGTGCCGTTTGTGGCGATAGTGACAATTTCTCTATTACTTATCCTGAACGGACGGGCGCTGAAAAAATCGGCCCAGACGTTTTTTCGGCAAGGCGCAATGTTTCACAAAAATCCCACTACAGAATGGTTCGCTGTAAACAATGCGGGCTTTTGCGCTCAAACCCTGTTTTTTCAGAATCGGAACTTGCGGGATTGTATCGTGAAAGCAAGCTTACATACGAGAGGGAGATTGGCAATTTGAATAGAACATACGGATATTATCTTCGTGTATTAGAAAATTTAGGCGTACGCAAAGAACGGCTTTTGGAAATCGGCTGCGGCAACGGTTTTTTTTTGGAAGAGGCGCAGGCCAAGGGTTACAAGGAAGTGTACGGTGTTGAGCCTTCGTCTGATGCCGTCGGAAAAGCGAAACCGGCCATTCGGCCGTTCATTCGCCAAGAAATGTTTCGGGACGGCGTATTCCCTGAAAATTTTTTTGATGTTATTTGCCTTTTTCAGACACTGGACCATCTTTTTGATCCGAATGCCGTTATCCGGGCGGGCTGGAAAATGCTCAAACCCGGAGGATTTTTTCTGGTTTTCAATCACAACGAATTGGCAGTTAGCGCTCTAATCTTGAAGGAGCGTTCGCCGATTATCGATATTGAGCATATTTTTCTATTCAATCTTAAGACGGTCAGGGCACTCTTCGAGGCAGAAAAATTCTCAGTTCGAAAGGTTGGGGGAGCGCGAAATTACATCTCTCTTTCCTATTTAACAGAACTATTTCCGCTGTCTCCCGCTGTTAAAAATCGTTTGATTGGTTTTTTAAAATTTATCGGGATGGGAAATATTTCACTGCCGCTTCGGATTGGGAATCTTTATTGCATCGCGCAAAAGCCCGGCTAGTAAGAGGCTTAAAAGGGCAGAAGCGCATAAAATTACGTTCTTGTAAAAAAACGAGTTTTGCTGTACATCTGAAGATACTTCTTTAAAAATATTTTTGGGAGCAGGCAATGCCGGCGAGTTGCTGGAGAGACGGAGGGCGCGTGTGATGGCCGAAAAAAAGGCTGTCTTTATCGACAGGGACGGCGTGGTTGTTTCTTCCATAATGAAAAACGGAAAGCCCTGCGGGCCGTTCCATCGCGGAGAGTTTGAAATGTATCCATGGACGGAAAACGCTCTTGAAAAAATTGCTTTGCTCGGATTTCTTTCTATCATGATAACGAACCAGCCGGACGTTGCATATGGATTTGTGACGTATCCGGAGTGGAAATGGATGCATCGCCACGTTGAGAAACTTCCATTTGATGATATTTTTGTCTGTATGCACACGTACGGCGACGGCTGCGAATGCAAAAAACCGAAGCCGGGCATGATACTTGAGGCGGCAAAGAAATGGGATATCGACCTAAGTTGTTCATACATGATTGGTGATACTGAAGCGGATACGCGTGCGGCTCAAGCTGCGGGAGTAAAAAGTATTCTCATCGACAAGCCGTATAACAGGAACATCAAAAGCGATTATCGGGCAGCAAGCTTGATGGGCGCAGTAGACCTTATCAAGCGTCTGCAAGAAGGATAGAATATCTCCTATCCGCAGATATAAAAATAACCACCTCGATAAACATCGGGGCGGTTTTTCTTTTGCGCAAAAATATCTACGCGAGGTTTAAAAACTTGAGGATTTCTTTTCCTACGTGTTCTCCGGCTTGTCCGGCCGGTATACCATTTAGTTCAAGCTCAATGATCTTTTTTCTTCCTTCCGCGAGTTTGCTTGGGCTTTCAGACGATTTGTTGATTGCGGCAATAAAGTTTTCCGAATCTTGCCAGAAACAGCAATTTCTTGTATAATGATTTTACCTGTTTTCGCATTCATCGGTCATACTGAAATTCAAAAAGAGTATCTTTATCAGGGTTTTTATCGTTATAGATGTATGAAAAGTGGTTGTTTTTCCGAGAAAGATCAAACATCTAGCATAATTATTCTATGTCACAAAAGATACATAAAAAAATATTGGGCGTAATAACGGCGCGCGGAGGATCAAAAGGTATTCCGGGAAAGAATATAAAATTACTTGCCGGGAAACCGTTGATTGCGTATTCAATCGATTCGGCAAATGAATCGGGTGCTTTTGATCGTTTAATTTGTTCAACTGACGATGAAGCAATTGCCGCCGTTGCGCGCGAACACGGATGCGAAGTTCCGTTTCTGCGTCCATCAGCGCTTGCGCTGGACCAAACCCCGCATCTTCCTGTGATGCAGCATGCGGTTCGCTGGTTAAGGGATAGTGAGGGATATGTTCCGGATTATGTCATGATTCTTCAGCCTACGTCCCCGCTGAGACGCTCGTTTCATATCCGTGAAAGCGCAGAATTGATATTACATTCCGATGCGGATTCTGTGATAAGCGTTGCGGAGCTGCCGGATACATATCATCCGTCATATAACCTTATGAAAAAGCGTGAAGACGGGGGATTAATCCTGCTCGACGGAACTCCCATGAGGAACCGTATTCAGAGAAGACAGGATGTTCCACCGGTTTATAAAACCGTCGGAATGATATTTTTATTTAAAACAGAATTACTTTATCATCCAGAGGCCCCTAATTTTTATGGTGATAAAGTGATGCCGTATGTTGTTGAGCATAAGTATATTCCGGAAATTGATATTCCCGCGGATTTTGAAGCCGCCGAAAGGGCAATAAAAGATGAGATGGGTGGTGCGGTGTAATTTGAAGTATTACGGATAATCGAACATTTTTATGCACGGTTTTCTTGGAATTACATACCATTATCTTAGGGAAAAAAGCAGTCAGGAGCTATTTCCGCGTATTCTGGGGAATAAGATGGATGACCTGCGGCGCCATATAATTGCTTTAAGGGAGAGATATTATATTTTATCTCCCGAAGAGGCATTTGATTATATGAGCGGGAAAAAAGATTTTCGCAGTCGCCAAGAAAATCTTGGTGTGCTTCTTACTTTTGATGACGGTGTTTCAGACCACTATAAAGCAGCGGAGATCCTTGCTGAACATAATATCTTTGCTCTATTTTTTATTCCAACATGTATAGTTGCCGATGGTGAGCCGGCGAGCCCAAACATCATTCATTATGCGCTTGCAATCTATGGGATAGACAGATTTCTTTCTTTTTACAGAGAAGCGCTTGAAGGCATCGGCTTAAGCGTTGACGCTCATGATATCATTTTTAAGCGAGGGGTCGATAACCCATGGGATACAATAGGCGAGATCAAGAAAGTTTTAAAATATAGGCTGAATTATACGGATTCCAGAAAAATTTTAATGCACATGTATCGGAACAGAATGCTTGTAGATAATCCGGACATTTTAAAGTTTATGCACCTAACCTCCAGAGAGACAAGCGATATGGTGAAAATGGGACATTCGCTTGGTTCTCATACGCATACTCATGTATCAGTTGCTGCAACCGAATTATCGCAAATAGATTATGAAAAAGAAATGGACTTCCCGAAACGTTACCTGGAAGAGCGATTTAAAACAAATGTAAGATCGATTAGCTACCCATACGGTCTGAAGGAAGATTGTTTGACGGCAGCATCTCTTCTCGAGAGATCGGGCGGTTATGAATTTGCTTTTAGTGTTGAACCTAAGGTTAATGAATACGGTTCAAACGGTCTTAATCTCGGTCGATATATGTTATCGGGAAGCGATACTCCGGAAACCATGATGAGGTCGTTAGAGCTCATCGAAGGTGGTAGGGGTCGCGAAGCTTTCCCAACATGGTTTTCATGAAAACGATTCTATTGCCAATCTGGCTTGGACAAGTAACTCGTAATTTTTTCCGGACTGATGTCTATCATTCCCTGATTGAAAGAGCTGACGTTCGGTTTGTTGTAGTTACGCAGGATGAAAAAGCGCTTGACTACAAGCGCGAATTTGTTCACCCACGTTTGGAGTTTATCGGCATAAAGGAAATTGGGAAAACACGAAAAGAAGCTTTTTTCTCTAAATTAGCGCTCAATCTTCTTGATGTAGAAACTACCGCCATTTTTCAACGCCGATTATATAAGACTGAACAGAGTTTGGTGAAGTATAGTATTAGAAAATTTATTACGAAATGCATCGGAAATATCCCATATTTCAAAAGGGCATTCCGATATGCGGATTATCGGCTCAATTCTGATGATACACTGAAAGAACTATTTGATCAGGCGTCTCCCGATCTCGTGTATCTGCCGAATATTTTTGGCTTGCTTGATGTGAAATTTTATAAAGAAGCAAAAAAAAGAGGCGTGAGAACAGTAGGGCTTGTAAATTCATGGGATAACACAACATCTCGGGGACTCATGCGGGCCGCGCCTGACAGCCTCATTGCGCATAATGAAAGGATAAAATATGAAGCAAGCTCTTTCCATGAAGTACACGGAGAAAGTATCCATGTTGTGGGTATGCCTCATTTTGACTACTATTTAACCTCTCGACCATCTCCAAAAGATACTTTTTATGCCCGTCTTGGAATCACGGATTTGAACAAAAGGATTATCCTTTTTTCTCCGCTTGGGATTAAGGAGGATGATATTGGCGAAAGAACTATTAAAGCGTTCATACATGCTGTTAAGAATAAAGAATTGCCTGACGACCTGATCCTTCTGGTGAGGTATTCTCCGAATCAGATCTCATTTTTTAAAAAAGAATTTCTAGACGAAAATGTAGTTTATGACCTGCCGGGATTTCACTATGAGGGGAAGACACCCAACGATTGGGAGTTTTATCTGGATGACATGCAGCACTTGTACGATACTCTTTTTTATAGTTCCGTGCTGGTTAACTATGGTTCTACTTTGAGCATTGATATAGCCGCTTTTGATAAACCCATTATTGTTATAGATTACGATAAGAACGCGTGGTGGAGGAATTTCAATCATCATACGCTTCTGCGATCTTATGATGCGGCAAGGTATGTGTCTGATGAGAAAGAATTGAAAGACTGGATTAATGCATATCTATTGAATTCTGATGTAGATAGCGAAGGCAGGAAGCGTCTTCTGAACGACCAGTGTTGGAAGTTTGATGGTAAATCCGGGCAAAGACTAGGAGATTTAATCTATCAGATTCTTTGTAACGGTCTTGGTGAAAAAAGCGTTAAATAGAGCGGTCTAACTCATTCAATGGTTGGTATAGACATAATAAAAATCGACAGATTCAGAGGGTTTCGCAGGGAAGAGTATGGTTTTTGGAGAAATGTGTTTACGCATGACGAATGGGGCGGCGCTTTTGCATCGGCTTTTCCGGCAAGACGTCTTGCGGGAGTTTTTGCATGTAAGGAAGCTGTAATGAAGGCCGTTGGATCGTCGTATCTCGGAAGGTTTGATAAGATAAGCGTTAATTCGGACACAAGCGGAAAGCCGTTCGTCAGATTATCGGATGATGATGTTGAGGTATCTGTCAGCATAAGTCACGAAAAGGAATATGCAGTGGCTTTTGCAATCAAGATCAATTAATAAACACCTATGGCAGATTTAAATAAAGACAAAAAATTCCTCAGGGACCTGAAAGAGAACACCAAGACTGTTGCCGATCATTTCAGGGTAGCATCTTCTCTTAAGCCGCGAATTGCTGAAATGCCGTCTGATAGCAAACGTCGCATTGCGATTCTTTCAAACTTTACGACACGAGGCCTGCCCGAGTGCTTGTTGGTAAAGTCATTTCTCCGCACTATGTACATTGATGTATATGAGGGGGCATACGGCCAATGGAGGCAGGAGGTTATGGGTAGTGACCTTTATGATTTTAAGCCGGATGTCATCTTCATTTTATTGGACTCTTTTGGAATTGAGCATGATTTGTTTCATTCCCATCATGCAGAGGGAAAATCCAAGATTAGTAATGCGCTTGGAGAACATTTTACAGAGCTAAAGAATGTTATCAGAATGCTCAAAGAGAAGACTGATGCCAAGATAGTCGTGGGTAATGTTCCCATATATTGGAAAAGTATTCTCGGTGTCGCTGATGCAAAATCAGATTTCAGTCTGAAAAGAGCCGTGATGAAGGCCAATGTGGAGTTTGAGGAGCACTATGTGAATGATCAGCGCGTATTTGTTTTTGATTTTGACGGATGGTTTGGGCATATCGGAAAGGATAAATTCTGGTATGATAAGTTCTTCTTCCTGGCTGATATGAAGATCGCTCCGGAAGCACTGCCGATGCTTGCTGACGAACTCACATCATATCTCATCCCGTTTTTCATGCGCTCAAAGAAGTGCCTTGTGCTTGATCTGGATAATACGCTTTGGGGTGGAATAATCGGAGAGGACGGCATTGAAAAGATAGCGCTCGCCCCCTACGGGAAAGGTCAGCCGTTCTATCTTTTTCAAAAACTTATCCTTGGTCTGTATCAAAAAGGCGTTATTCTTGCAATTAACAGCAAAAATAATGAGGAAGACGTTACAAACGTTCTTAAAAATCATCCCCACATGCTTTTGAAGGAGCATCATTTTGCGTCAATCAAATCTAATTGGCACGACAAGGTCAGCAATCTTAGGGAAATTGCAAAAGAGCTAAACATCGGAATTGACAGTCTCGTGTTTATTGACGATGATGAGGCAAACCGCGCATTAGTAGAGGAGCTTTTGCCTGAGGTCACGGTGGTGGATCTTCCGAAGGATCCGTCCATGTATTTTAGAGCTATCCTTGGACTACGGGAGTTTGAAAATACCGGCTTTACTGAGGAGGATTTGAAACGCGGTGAATCGTATAATGCCGATCGGCAGAGAAGGGAGCTTCAATCTAATGCGAACATGGACCTTGAATCTTTCCTGAAAACGATTGAGTTACGGGTTTCGGTTGAAGAGCTTTCTGAAAGGACATTAGCCCGCGCAGCACAGCTTACCCAGAAAACCAACCAATTTAATTTGACCACAAGAAGGTACAGGGAGGAGGATATACCAGGCATGCTAAAGAGGGGTGCTCGGATGTGGGTCGCGGGAGTAGCCGATAAATTCGGTGACTATGGCATTACGGGGTTTGCGATTGTAGCACCTCGTGAAAAGGGTTGGGAAATAGATACCTTCCTATTAAGCTGCAGGGTTCTCGGGAAAAAGGTAGAAGAGCATTTTCTCAAAAAGATTCTTTCCGAATTGAAGGAAAAATCCGGAGAAGGAACGGTTACGGGTTTTTTTATAAAGTCTGAGAAAAACACCGTTGCTAAAGACTTCTATGAAAAGATGGGTTTCAAAAAAAGGTCATCTCATGAAGGTACGGAAGAGTGGGTGTTAAATTTATAAACTTATAAAAATTATGAAAGACGCCGAAGTAAAATTACGTAAACTATTATCGGATATTCTGAAAATTGCGCCGGATACGATAACTGATGATACGTCGCCGGAAACAACAGAAAGTTGGGACTCGTTTAACGGTCTTATGATAGCTGCTGAACTTGAAAAAACGTATCAGGTTGAATTTACAATGGATGAAATAATTACGACAAAGAACGTAGGGGATATTAAAAAGAATTTGCGAAATCATCATATCGACATATGACTCACGAATATACACCGAATACGTATGTCTTTGATGAACTGACGATCGGTCAAAGTTATGAATTTACGCGCGTTATTAAAGACACAGATATTAAAATTTTTTCTGAGCTGACCGGCGACCGGAATCCGCTTCATGTTGATAGTGAATACGCCCGCACAACGCAGTTTGGAGGCGTTGTTGCCCATGGGATGCTTGTGTCCTCGCTATTTTCTACGCTTGTCGGGATGTATCTGCCGGGTAAGTATTGCCTGTATCTTTCGCAAGATCTTCAGTTCAGAAATCCCCTTCGACCGAATGAGGAAGTACGTGTACACGGCAAAATTATCAGTAAGCATGCCTCGCTCCGTATAATTGAAATACGGACGGTTGTTTTTGGGGCGAACGACAAAGTCATGGTAGACGGCCTTGCGAAAGTAAAAGTGCTAAAATAGATTATGGTTTTTGACGATTTGCAGAAACAGTATCCTCTATTAACCACGACAGCCGCTTATTTGGAGGGGCGGTGCTATTTTTTTAAAGGGGTTTTGAAACAGATCCGCGAAATTAATCCTGCTTTGGATTTTGGCGAGGAATTATGCAATAAGGCGCTTGAGCTTTGCAATAGAGACTGGAATGTATATTTGAAGCGCGTGGACGCGCTTATTGAGTTCTCGTTGGAGTTTTTGCGTTTACAGATAGAACTTGAAAAAACCGGCCGATATAAGTACGCGACTTTTAAGGAAGTTGAAGAGAAGGTCTATAATGACTCATCCCGGGTGCTTGTAGGACCGTGGTATACTTGGGCGCTTTTTTATTCTCAGTTTTTCTGGGTAACACATCAGCGTGTTTTTAAGTTTTTTATTGATGAATTCGTTTCAAGCTCCCCGGCGAGCGGAAGTGTTCTGGAAGTTCCTTCCGGCACGGGTCTCTATCTGACCTACTTCCTAAAGAATAAACCCTCCTGGCAGGGAGTGGGCGTTGATATATCGGAATCGGCAAAGGTGTTTACGGAAGACGTATTGCGAGTTTACGATATTGGTTCCGACCGGTGCCTATTCGTTCTCGAAGATCTGCATACATATGAACCGCGACAGAAATTCGACAGAATCATGTGCGGAGAGTTCTTGGAGCACGTTGAGGATCCTTTTGCGGTTTTGAGCAGGCTTCACGGTTTTTTGAAAAATGACGGGAAGTTTTTTGTTACTGTGGCGGTTTGGGCGGCGATGATAGACCATATTTATCTTTATAGAAGCGCTGAAGAGGTGCGGAAAGACCTGCAGCGTGCGGGATTTGAAATCGAAAAGGAGCTTGTGCAGGCCGTATTTAAAGGCAAGTCTCCCGAGAGTGAAAAAACGCCGGTAAATTATTGCGCAATTCTACGTAAGCGGAATTAACATATGGACCCCCAATCTCTGGTGCATGATTTTAATGATGATTTGTGGCCTAATCTGCAAATTTTTGTAAAGAAAAATTTTCACACAAATTATATACTGCAGGACAGGCCTTTTTTTCAATGGCAATACGAAAAAAATCCGGACAATCGGTCTGGCGTTGCCTCGTTTAAAATACTTCTCGCGAAAGACAAACTTCTCGGTTTTCTCGGAATGATTCCGCAGCCCGTTAAGGTTTTTGATAAGGTCTATAACAAGGGAGGTGCGCTATGCAATCTAATGATTGATGAATCATGCCGGGCGCTTGGGCTTGGACTTTTTTTGATGCGCAGTGTTACTGATGAATATGATGTTCTTTGGGGTACGGGATTTAATCCGCGGACCGGACCTATGTATGAAAAAATGGGAGGATGGAAGCTGATGGGCAATTTCAACCATTACGTTAAAGTGTTGTCGGAGAAGAAAGTT
>MHQP01000016.1 GCA_001820685.1 Candidatus Sungbacteria bacterium RIFCSPLOWO2_01_FULL_47_32
AACGCATCTAATTCTCTAGCCTCCCTTTTACGGAGGCTTTTCTTATCCCTCACTTCCCATGACACTTTTTATATTTCTTCCCGGAGCCACACGGGCACGGGTCGTTCCTGCCGACTTCCGCTTTGGGTGGAGGCGGAGTGTTTGAGCCTTGAGAGCCTGAAGATGCAATAGAGTTCATGCCGGGAAGAAGCGAGGAAGCCTCGGGCTTTCGCGCTTCTATGCGCCTGGGCTGTGAAATTTGAACGGACGAACCGACTTTGAAAATAGTATTTACCACCTGCGAGCGAATTGCCGCCTTCAATTCTTTGAAGAGTTTCGAGCCTTCATTTTTATATTCAACCAGGGGGTCGCGCTGTCCGTATGCCCGCAGCCGCACCGAATCGCGAAGGTGCTCGATAATATCCAGGTGGTCCATCCAGAGCATGTCAATAGTTTGAAGCAATACGGTCTTTTCGAGATTCCGCATTTGAGCTTCGCCGATTGAGCGCTCCCGCTCTTCGTATATATTCTTCAGGTAGCCCGTAACATATTCGATTATCTGTCCCCGCGCCATTTCGTCTTCATCGGTATTCAAAAATTCCTCGAGTTTTTTTGCGATATCTTCGTCCTGCCCGGAAATTGAACGGACAATCTCCCCGATTTCTTCAACATTCCAATCGGAGCGGTACCCGGCGGTGTGGAACTGAATGATGCCAGCAATCTCTTCTTCGATAAACTCGAATATTTTTTCTTTCGGAGGTTCGGCTTCTTCAGCCAAAATTCCGCGACGCAGCCTGTATACAAAATCCCGCTGTTTATTCATCACGTCATCATATTCAAGAATATGTTTCCGGGAATCAAAATGAAACCCCTCTATTTTTGCCTGGGCTCCTTCTATCGCCTTCGTTACCATTTTATTTATAATGGGTTCGTCTTCGGGAATGCCGAACGACTCCATCATGCTTGAAATGCGGTTTGAACCGAAAATTCTCATGATTTCATCTTCAAGCGAAAGAAAGAACTGGGTTGAACCCGGGTCACCCTGCCGGCCGGACCGGCCGCGGAGCTGGTTGTCGATTCTCCGCGCTTCATGGCGCTCGGTCCCGATAACATGAAGCCCTCCGAGTTCTTTTACGCGTTCCGCCTCCGCCGGGTCCGACGGATTTCCTCCAAGCAAAATATCAACGCCTCGTCCCGCCATGTTCGTTGCAATGGTAACAGCGCCCAAGCGCCCTGTTTGGGCGATTATCATGGCTTCGCGTTCGTGGTTCTTTGCGTTCAAAAGCTCGTGCGAAACCCCCTCCCGAACAAGAAGTGCCGCCAAGTGCTCATTTTTTTGGATTGAAACGGTGCCGACAAGTATCGGCTGTCCAAGCCCATGCCGTTCTTTTATTTCGCGCACCAAGGCGCGCATTTTTCCGGCTTCGGTGCGAAATACCAGATCGGGAAAATCTTTTCTGATGTTTGCGCGATTCGTCGGAATGATAATGACATCAAGATTGTACACTTTATGAAATTCTTCGCCGTTTGTTACGGCGGTTCCCGTCATACCGGCAAGCTTTGAATACATCCTGAAGTAGTTCTGGAATGTGATGGTTGCGAGCGTTCGCGATTCGCGCTGAACAACGACCCCTTCTTTTGCCTCAACTGCCTGATGCAGTCCTTCGGACCACCTCCTCCCCGGCATGAGACGCCCGGTAAATTCGTCCACTATGATGACCTCGCCGTCTTTTACGACATACTCTTTGTCGCGCCTGAAGAGGGCTTGCGCCTTGAGCGCTTGCTCCAGATACCGCACATAACGAAACCCCTTTTCCTCGTAAAGATTTTTTACTCCAAGGATCTTTTCCACCTTCTCAATGCCAACCTCGTTGATGCTTACCGCCTTAAGCTTTTCGTCAACGATATAATCGGTATTCGCTTCAAGGCGCGGAGTAATACGCGCGAATGTTTTATAAAGGTCGGCGGATTCTTCGTCGGGGGCTGAAATAATGAGCGGGGTGCGAGCCTCATCTATCAAAATAGAGTCAACCTCGTCAACTATGGCAAAATTATGTTCGCGCTGTGTCGTGTTTTCAATGCTGTAGGCGAGATTGTCGCGAAGAAAATCAAATCCGAATTCGTTATTTGTTCCGTATGTGATGTCGGCCTTATAGGCTTCCGTTCTTGATACCGGCCTCCAGTGATCAAGCCTCGGGTCTCCGTGACTGGGACTTTGAGTGAATGACGGGTCGTAGATGCCGGAAAAATCATGCGAGATAACCCCGGTCGTAACTCCAAGAGCGGAATACACGGCTCCCATCCATCCGCCACCGACACGAGAGAGATAGTCGTTCGGCGTTACCAAATGGCATCCTTTCCCGGAAAGAGCATTCAGATATAGCGGAAGGGTCGCAACGAGAGTTTTGCCTTCACCTGTTTTCATTTCCGCAATTTTTCCCTTGTGGAGCACAATGCCACCGATGAGCTGTACGTCAAAGTGCCGCTGACCGAGCGTTCTTCGCGCGGCTTCTCTGACTGCGGCAAACGCTTCCGGCAAAATATCATCAAGAGTTTCCCCGCCCTCTCCACTTGAAGCGGTTCCGTCCACAGCGGAAAAAAGCCGTTTTTTGAACTCAACGGTCTTTTCCTTGAGCGCTTCGTCGGTCATGCGCTGAAATTCCGGCTCAAGGCTGTTTATGTGCTCGACAATCGGGTGGGTAGATTTGATATAGCGCTCGTTCGAGTCTCCTAGGATTATTGATAAAAAAGACATACCCTTCAATATATTTTTATCGGTCGGGTACAAGAAGTGCCGCTACGAAAGAATGCCGCGAAAAGACTTGTCTCGTGCCAAACCTTGAATACATTCATAAAAAAGACATATGCGCTCTTTATTATACTGGTTTTTTGAAATAAAAAAAGCCCCACCAGAAACAAGAATTCTAACGAGACCAGCACCGAATTATCTGGGTTGCACCTTGGAAAGCGCTGGAATTTGCTCCGGATTGGTCAAATCATTGACGGTTTACAAATTCCATGATATAGTTTCTTGTATACGCGCTTCTTTGAAATACGGGGCCGGACAGGGTGGCCACAGGACAGTTTGGGGAGTTTACCGTTTCGATTGACGAAGAAAAATTCAAAGCACTATACTCAAAAATAGCTTCCCCCCAAACGGTCGCTCCTTCAATATTTTTTTCGCGCGAAGCCGAAATAGCCGAAAAACTCGGCTGGCTGGAAGAAAAGGCAGGTATTTTAAAAATTCTTGCTCTGTATACATGGGAGAAGGGCGAAAATCGGATAGACATTTTCCCCGAAAACTGGGGTGCCATAGCGGACTTGGACGACATGGAGATCCTCAGAGGAGAAATGCAGTTTGCGGTTGCGCATGAGCTTTCGCACGTGCTGTATATTAACGGTTCACTCGGCGGCAAGAAAGGTTTTATCCATAACTTTATTGTACGCCATTGGAATTTTTTAGACGCAACCACATACTTCTGGCTACTCATACCCACACTCTTACTCTACAGCTTCCTTCCTGAATCCAAATGGAGTGTTAGCGCAGTTTTGCTCCTCTCATTCTCACTCACGTATTTTCTTTCATTTCCACTGCTCCGCATCATTTTTTTAGGAGTGTTAGCGGCAACTCGAGAAGAGATGACTGACACAGAGGCGAACTCCCTCCTTGTTGCATATCCATTCGAGTTTGCCGACATGATAACAGGTTCGCGGAATAATTCGGCACAGCCTCTTACATAACAGCAAAAGCCCTTCCGGGCTTTTATTTTTTTGGAGTACTGTTCTTTTAATTGACAAAAATTCAACGGCCTCTTTTGTTTTTTTGCGTACGAAGTTCGGGGTCAAACTTCAATTCCGCCTTGACAAGCCGGGCTCCACGCTTCGCTTTTTGAATCTTTTTTTGCTTGTACTTGAGAACTTCGCGGGCTATTTCAGCTTCAAGTATGTCAATCGCAGACCGGACATCCTCCGCCTCGGCTTCCGCCCGAAAAAAAGCGTGCGGAATCGCCAGATTCGCCTCAGCCCGCCAGACAAGACCTTTTTTATGATGACTGGAAGTCCGTCCGATCTCAACGTCAAGCATAGCGGTATTAAGAAGTTCTCCGCGTGATAAAAATTTTTTCACAGGCTCGACGATCTTTTTCACAGTGTATATGCGAAGCGCCTCGTCGAATTTAAAACCGGTTGCTTTGAGCGAAAGTTTCATTATTTTCATTATATATTTTTTTTTGAGTGTCGCAAGGGTGGACAAATAGATGGTTTCACTACCTCGGGAAATATTGGTCCTGCCGCTCGCTCTGACCACGTGAAATAATAGGCACGCCCGTATCTATTTGATATTCCAGTCCGGTGTGGTATCAGCTTAAGCTAGAAGAACCGCTCTTTAAAAATACGAGGTGATTAGTGCCTGAGACAACAGTAAACTGTTTTCACATCACAATAGACGAGGAGGGGCTTGAGGAACTTTTTTCCGATATCAACGGACGCACAACGCCGCTCCCCAAGCTTGAATTCTCAACAGCCACCGCCCCATGCGAAGATGAAACTGAGGACTATGAAAAAGAACCTCTGTGGTTTGTTTTGCTCCGGCTCCTTTCTCCGCTTACATGGTTCTCCTTACTGTTTTTCCGGAAAGGCGGGGGCGAAGTGTTCCTTGCAGAATATTTTGACAGTGAATACCGTATTGAGCTTTATCCAGAGAACTACGCCGAGGAAGTATTCACCGACGAAGATACCTTGCGACAAAATCTTATTTTTACGATTGCACACGAACTCGGACACGCGATATCAGTGAGAAAAACATACTGGTCCTGGCGCTCTCTTCTCCACAACGCAGTCGATAACCTTATTTGCTCCCGCTCGGGAGAAGTAACGCGCTTTGTCCTTGCGTGGGGCATAGCCGGAGTTCCGCTTCTTCTTACATACGAAGGATTGGCGGGCATCGGAGTGTTTGCAATCCTGAAAATATTCTACGCGGCATTGCTTGCGGGAACCGGACTTTATTGCATCACGGACAATATGCTGGTGTCTGCCAGAGAAGCCCTGACTGACTCCATCGCCGAAACGCTTATACAAAATTATGGAGACGAATTTGAAAGCACTGTGCGGGTCAAAGACCTTCTTCCAGAACTTATGAGCGAAAACCCGTTTCTCTTTTAATAGTCTGCACCGATGGACATCGGGGCGGTTTTTGTGCGCTAAATATCAAAAACATGTTTTGCGGAATAATTTTCCGTTGCAGAGATTTGGAAAACAAGTTGACGCGTGTGCGAACAATACAAAGTTATCCACAATTGACTAAAAAAGAAATATATGCAACACTTGGACAAGTGATAGCCGAGGAGGGTCGTCACTCTCGTAGCGAGATGCGGAACATTTTTGAAACCGACAGGAGAGCACTCGTAATTCCACTTCCAGCGCACGGACTGCTGGATTTTATTTTTCTTGCTTCAGAACCGCATTCACGATATAGACTCCACCGACTCTTATTAGCGCCATGAACGGAATACCACAAACCGGAGCGGCCCCCGCCCCCGAACAAAAAAAGAAATTTCTTTTTGTCTCGCTCGAATCTCTCTCGGGCGATTTGGCGTGGCAAGTTTTGAAAGAAGGAAATGAGGTCAAGGCCTATATAAAGGCAAAGAGTGACGCCGATGTATATGACGGTTTCCTCACAAAGGTAGAAAGCTGGGAAGAACACACCGACTGGGCGGATATCGTTGTCTTTGACGACGTCGAGTTCGGCCCCGCGGCTGACCGGCTTCGCAAAAAGGGAAAGCTTGTCGTGGGGGGAACAAAGTATACCGACGAGCTTGAAATGGACCGGGAGTTCGGCCAAACCGAGCTCAAAAAATACGGCGTCAACATCCTTCCCCACTGGCAGTTTTCCAACTACGACGAAGCCGTTGATTTCATTAAAAATAACCCCGACCGATATGTTTTTAAGCCGAGCGGAAACACTCCGTCCGGCGGAAAAGGGCTTCTTTTTATCGCAAACGAGGAAGACGGCAAGGACCTGTTAGCGCTTCTTGAACAAAACAAGACCCTTTGGCAAAAAAAGAACCCCGTATTCCAGCTTCAAAAATATATTTCCGGGGTTGAGATAGCCGTAGGAGCGTTCTTCAATGGCAAAGACTTTATCTACCCCATCAACGTGAACTTTGAACATAAGCGCATATTCCCGGGAGACATCGGACCGATGTCGGGCGAGATGGGAACGCTGATGTTTTGGAGCGGGCCAAATCGCTTGTTCAAACAGACCCTCGAAAAAATGAGACAGCCGCTCGCCGAGTCGGGATATGCCGGATATGTCGACATCAACTGCATCGTGAACGGAAAGGGCATCTATCCCTTGGAGTGGACATGCCGTTTTGGATTTCCAACCATTCAAATACAGGAGGAAGGAATTGTGATGCCAATGGGAGAGATGCTCCTCAAGCTTGCGGCAGGAGAACAATTCGAGCTTAAAACAAAAAAAGGGTTCCAGATCGGAGTGCGCATTCTTGTACCGACATATTTCGCAAAAGAGAAAGACACAATGACCGTTGAAACATACCGCGACCTTCCAATTCTCTTCAAACGGCCGGCCGGACTCGAGGGAATTCACATTGAGGACATAAAGAGCGACAACGGTGTCTGGCGTATTGCGGGTTCTTCCGGCGTTCTTCTTGTCGTGACGGGGTCAGGCTCAACCGTTGCCGAAGCAAGACGCCAGGCATATTTTAGGATTCAAAACGTTATGATACCAAGCATGTTTTACCGTGTTGATATCGGACTCCGGTGGGGAGAGGATTCGGATAAGCTTCAAACATGGGGGTATCTTGATACGTCGAACTAATCCCGCGGAGATTTGCCCCCGTTACAATCCCACAATCGCTCATTTTTTCAACTGGTAAGCAAGGTGAAGCCGCCTTACGGCTTTGAACAATTTCTGAATTAGATTAAGGTTAAGACTGTAACGGGGTTGACAAGATGTTAAAATAATGAAATAAATAACCTGTGCCGCTTGGCACAGGTTTTCGACAACACACAAACCGGAGAGGCCATGACGAAGCGGATGATCGGAGGAATTCTTCTTGTTTCAATGGTATTTCTTGCAAGCGGATGCGCGACGATTGGCGGAGCCGCAGTAAGCACGGTTACGGCGATTCCGGACTGCGCCAATGCGATAGTAGCAAACGAAGACACAAGTGCTGGTCAAAAGTTTTTTGATATGCTTCTCCTGCCCCTTACTCCTATTGCCGGCTTTTGGCACGGCCTTTTTTTTGGAGCAGCTCTTGACGTTAAAATTCTGAAGGGAGAAGAGGTTAAAGCCAAGGACGTAAAATCCGCAACCCTTCTCTGCTCCGGCCTGCATAGATAACACCGCATATAACCCATTAATCGGACTTGTATGGTGGATGACACGTCGCATCCCAAAAAAATAAAACTACTGCTGGTCAGTAGTTCTTTTTATTGCCTCGAAGGACTCTTCTAGAAATCAAAACCAAGCTTCTGAACCTCTTCTTGAAGCATGATTCCATACTTGCGATTGACATATTCTTTGACAAGGGATATCAGCGTGATAACCTGTTCAGCCGTTCCTCCGCCGTTGTTTATGATAAAATTCGCGTGTTTTTCGGAAACCGAAACATTGCCCATTTTTTTGCCCTTGAGCCCGGCTTGGTCGATAAGATACGACGCGGGAAGCGTAGACCTGTTCAGGAACTGCGCGAGCTCGGGATATTCTTTAACGAGGTCTTTTTGTTCGGGAATTTCAGCCCATGGAATATTTTTAAAAATGCACCCGGCAGATTTCGAACCGATATCCTGTGTCTCGCTCCGCTTGGTCGTATATTCGCGAATCATCACCGCGGACTCAACCTCGCTCCCGTGGCGCAAGGCAAAGGTGGCCGAGAGTATGATAAGGTCGGTCTTTTTCTTGAATAGTGAATCGCGGTAACTGAATTGGCACTCTTCATTCTTATAGACCATTTTTTCAAGAGAAAACCGATGCATAACGGTTACCGTTTCAACAACATCCTTCGTTTCTCCGCCATAGCATCCTGAATTTCCCCGGACTGAACCGCCGACGGTTCCCGGTATACCAATCCCCCATTCGAACCCCGCAAGACTATGCTTGACCGACTCCGCGACAACACGAGCCATGGAAACCCCTGCTTCTGCATAGATCTTTCCGCGTGTATCAATAGTGAGGGCGTTCAACCCAATTTTTATCACAAACCCGGGAAATCCTCTGTCGGCAATAAGAACATTGGAACCGGCCCCGAGTACGGCAACAGCCGCATCAATATCCCCCGCCCAGCGGATTGCTTCCGTAAGTTCATCTTCTGTTTTTACTATCGTAAAAAAGCGGGCGGGGCCGCCTATTTTGAAAACCGAGTACTCGGAAAGTAGAACTCCTTCTTTGACATCAAGTGCCATGAATAGTGAAAGCAAGAATCTTCATTATTTCTTTTAGTATAAACAACTGATGGAAAGAAGCAATCGGATACTCTTGCACAGTGTCAAAAATTATACTAACCTTTTGAGTGACGCACGAAGACGCTTTCGGGAGTCCTATGCGGCTTGCAGGAGTTCTTTGCAAAATCGGAATACATGCGTGGGGCAGTATTACGCCGGGAGAAGAGCAGGAAGATATCATAATGTCTATGGTAAGTACGCTCTTAACACGTGGCGACGACCGGCATGCGTATTGGCAGATGGGAGAACAGTCGTGTAGTCGCGATGGATGCAGAAAAACGCGAGTTGTGTACAGGTTCGATGACGGTGTCTATGGGTATAGCCCATGGGAACGTGCAAAGAAAAGCGACGAAGAACATTTCGCTATGCTATCGGAGCCAAATGAGCAAAAATAAAAAGCCCAGCAGTTGCCGGGCTCTTTTTTTGTTATCAGAGCTCCAAAAGCTCTCGTGTATAGCGAGAAAGATTATTGTAGCCGTTTTTTGT
>MHQP01000017.1 GCA_001820685.1 Candidatus Sungbacteria bacterium RIFCSPLOWO2_01_FULL_47_32
TCTCGCGAGCAATTGCTTGGGCAACTCGTCTGGACTCTTAACTCTCCTATTCGAGGATTCCATACGGTTCTTTCCGCAAATATGCGGAATTTAGCGGTTGTATTGAATAAAATAAAGGATAAAAAATAATTTCGCGAATTATCACAAATTTGAGCACGCATTTCACGAATATTTGTGACATCTGTGCCCGCATTCGTGAGTATTAGCGATACTGAACATGACAAAAGATGAAATGATAAAAGCGGTCGAGAAGATGACTGTTTTGGAACTTTCCGAACTTGTTAAAGCTCTCGAAGAAAAATTCGGAGTATCGGCAGCGCTTCCGATGGCGGTTGCCGCAGCTCCGGCCGCGGGAGGAGACGCGGGAGGTACTGAAGCAGAAGAGAAAACATCGTTCACCGTTGTTTTGAAGGAAGGCGGCGGCCAGAAGATTCAAGTCATTAAAGCTCTCCGCGAACTTACGAGCCTTGGCTTGAAAGAGGCAAAGGACCTTGTTGACGCAGCACCGAAGAACGTAAAGGAGGGTGTGACAAAAGAAGAGGCCGCGGAAATGAAGAAAAAGCTTGAAGAGGCAGGAGCGACAGTTGAGATAAAGTAACAACGTACAATACAAAAATAACCGCTTCAAAGCGGTTATTTTCTTTATTCATCTACTCTCCACGATATCGATCCCATACCATTTGATGTATGGCACGCACCGACTCTGCGACAAATATGTTATCGATCAAGAGTACAAATGGTTTTTCACGATACTCAAAAATCATTATGAGATTTTCACAGGCGGCAATATTAGCATGAAATGGATACTCTTTCTCAGACACAACAATTGTCTGCCGAAGCTGTTTGTAGTCTTTTTCAATCTGGGCCCTATACCAAGGGTCCATTTGTGGCCCGCTAATAACTACGACGCGGTTTTTACGGTTCTTTGAAACTCGTAAATCAATTAAAGATTCAGCAAAATCTTTTCCAACGTAACTATATGTCTCGGCATTTTCAAAATGAACAAAATCCCCTTTTCCCCTTGAAAAAAACTCTCGGAACGCAGTATGAATACCGGATATTCCGCTAAGCCACCGGATTTGCATGTCCTGCTCGCTTGCCGATATTTGTTGAACAAGAACCTTCGCGAGATCAACCAGGTTTTGCTTTTTCTTCTCTACAACCTCCGATAGGTCGGCGGGATTAAGTGGATAGTATTTAAGACGCTTACCAACAACTTGTTTGCGAAGAATCCCCAAAATGAGCAGTTCTTTGATTGGTTTAGGTGCGGTAATCCGAGAAATCTCTGCTTCACGAGCAAGCTCGGTCAGTGTTCCGGTCCCAAGAGTAAGGGTAGCAAAATAGAGCTTTGCCGCAGGCAGAGAGACGCCGAGATTTATATGGAGATTTTCGATTGTTTCTGCTTGAGTCATGAGCTCATTTTAATCTTTGCCTCAATCAGTGTCAAGTATGTGTATATAAAATATACATTTATTATATTGAATTTATGCATTAAAATATAGATGATAGTATAATTTCGCCACACACTATGTTGACATTTAATACATTTGTAGTATAATAAAGGTAGGACGTTAAAAACTACACACAGGAGGAAAACGATGGGCCTACTTGGCAATCTAGACAAGTTGGGTTTTATTCTTCAACGCCTTACAGTTGGTCTAAAATCGGGGCCTAGTACTCGACTCAGTAACACCCTCGCGAAGTGCTATCGGCTCAAGATAGTCGGTCAGTCGTCTGGGCTCATCACCCAAATACAGGACACCGAGCCATATCCTTGGGTTATTTTCGGAGAAGGAGAGGCCGGAAAAAAGGTTGGTGGTTTTTTGTTTCTCTGTAGCAGGATAGCGGATTGGAACAAATCGGAGACGTTAACTCCGTGGTCTTTGCGGCCTATCGAATCCGAAGATCCGGAGGTCAGGTGTTTTTTCTATTTGGAACCAACCAATAAAAATAGCGAGAGAAGCCCGGAGGTGCTCCAACAGCTAGAGAAGGAGATGCGACAACTGGCCGACTATCTTGCCGGATGGAACTTCGGTTCTCCTCAATAATAGCTACCAGCTCATCCTTTGGGTGTGGGTGGCGCAAATCCTAGTAAGCGGCCGAAAAGCATCTCGGCCGTTATTTTTATACCTGGTAGCATTGCTAAGCCGACGATTTTCTAGTAACTTTTAAAGTAGCGGATCAATAAACGAGCCAACCGAAGAACTAGCCAACTAACCCATGGACCAGACACTCGACAAATTATTCGAATCTACCTCAAAAACACGGCTTTTGAAGCTCTTTTTTATGAATCCAGAAGGGCAATTTACAATAGAAGACTTGGTAAAACAAACACAGCTGAAGCGGCCAGCCTTGAGGAAAGAACTTGCGAAGTTCATGCGCCTGAAGATCGTAAAGACGCGGGTTGTAAAAATACCGGAAGTGAAAATAAAAAGGCTGAAAAAAAAGAGGAAAAAGCCGGTTTCAAAGAAGAAGAGAATACGCCCGCGGAAAAAAGCGAGAACCGGCAAAAAAAGAAGGAGATAAAAAACCGTATCCGTAGGCAGAAAACAAATTATTGCAGATGAATATGAAAAAACAGGTTTACTATGTAAATAAAGATTTTCAGTTTTTCCAGGAGCTTCGCATGCTTATTTTAAAAGCTGCTCCTGCAAATCGTCCGGCTTTGCAAAAGCGCATCTCGCAGTTAGGCGGCGTCAAACTTGCCATTCTTGCAGGAATCTTTATTAATGCCGAAAACTCGCGGGTTGATCTTCTTCTTGTCGGCGATAGTATTAAAAAACCCCGCCTCAACAATTTCTTGTCGTGGCTTGAGTCGGAGGTTGGAAAAGAGCTTAATTATGTCGTAATGTCGACGGATGAGTTCAAGTACCGGCTCGATATGTACGACCGATTTATCCGGGACATTCTCGAATATCCGCATGAAAAGCTCATAAACAAACTTCACCTCTAAATGAAAAAACGCCCTAAACTGAGCGTTTTTTAATGTTTATGTGATGGTTTCGTTTCTTTCTGGTCCGATAGAAATAGTACGGACGCGCGTTGCTGTTGCCGCTTCAATTCGCTCGATATATTGGCGAGCCGTGTCGGGAAGTTTTGAGCGCTCACGGCATTCGCCAAGGGCGCCCCATCCATGAATTTCGCTTCCCAAGACGGGGGTCATATCCGAAAGAGAAAACATATCTACGGTTCCCTCTTTATAGTGCGTGCAGATTTTTACCGGATCAAGAAATCCGAGCACGTCCATTTTTGTAAGGGCAATCTCGGTTATGTGGTTGATATCGCATGCGTAGTGGAGAAGCGGCAGATCAAGCCAACCGCACAGGCGCGGGCGGCCGGTTGTTGCGCCATATTCCTTTCCAAATTCGCGGATTTGTTCTTCTGTTTCTCTGTCCATGCGCGTAGGGAATGGTCCTGCGCCGACCCGTGTAACATATGCCTTGGCAACCCCGATAATGCGTGAAACATCTGATGGGTTAATGCCGGTCAGCATGCACGCCGCAATACTTGTGGTGTTGGAAGACGTTACATAGGGATATGAGCCAAAATCAACGTCAAGGAGGGTCCCCTGTGCCCCTTCACAAAGCACGTTTTTGCCATAATAAAGAGCTTTTCTTATCAGGCTGCTCGTATCGGCGATGTGAGGAACAATTCTTTCCGATGCTTCAAGGTATTCGCGTTTCACATCTTCAAGAGACGGAAGGGCGACACCGTGAGCCGCCTGAAGTGCCAAGGCTTTTGAGATATAAACTTTTTCAAGTTTTTCAAGGAATGTTTGGCGGTTTATAAGGTCCCCCACACGGAATGCCTGCCAGCGGCCGGCCTTGTCTTGATAGCAGGGGCCTATGCCTCGAAGCGTTGTGCCGATGTGGGTAAGGCTTCCGGAAGAAGTAGTGCCGGCGATTTCTCTGCCTCTGTCTTCGGCAATGTGCCACGGCATAACCATATGAGCAAACGGACTTATCTTCAGTTTTGACAGGGAAACATTTTTTTCCAAAAGCTCATCCATCTCTTTTATAAGCGATGTCGGATGGACCACGACACCGCGCTCAATGATATTCAGAGTATCCGGATTAAATATTCCGGCAGGAACCAGATGGAGGGCAAATCTTCCGTGTTCATTATGAATAGTGTGTCCGGCATTGTTTCCTCCACCAAAACGCACAACAGCGTGAAACCCGCTATTTGCCAGCATATCGACGATTTTTCCCTTTCCTTCGTCTCCCCATTGAATACCAACAACTATTGTTGCGGGCATGGTTTCCTCGGTTTATTTTTAAAAGAGCAGATTGATTTTTACACACTTTTCAGTAAAATGAAATAGCAAATTTGGCGCATAGCAGAGCTCGTTAGAGCCTTGTCCCTATTTTGCTTCCGCTCGTAGCGGACTGCAAAATCGAGGATATTCGACGGCCAAAGCCGTCGGGACATTTTTCACCCCGTTACAAATTAAGCACCCTTAGCTCAGTGGTAGAGCGTTCCGTTCACATCGGAAAGGCCGTTGGTCCGATCCCAACAGGGTGCACAATAGTGGACTTTTGACGCCCTCGCGCGTCAGTCGCCGTTTCTATTTCAGAAATCTCTGAGGTTCTAACATTGTTGTTTTCCCTGTATAGGGAAATGGATGGTTTTTCGTATTGGAAAATAAATCTTCTGAAAAAGAAACAGTTTTTTGTTATTTTTGCGGAGGTTCTAACATTTTCTGGTTGCAAAAATAGTATGGAAGTGCTATCTTTAATTTAGTTCCATTTTTCGTTTCATAGGAGAAAGTCATGTCTAGAACTTTAAAATTTAGAGATCTGGGGGTTGGAAAAAAATTCGTCGGTACTCTCATTGGCCTCGGTGCGCCTAAAAAACCACAAAATTTTATAAAGATTTGTCTGGCATCAAGTGTTAGATTGACTGGTTCAAGGTGGAATGCTGTCAGATTATCAGATGGCGACCTTTGTGCTTTTGCGCCAACGGCTGAAGTAACACCTCTTGGGAGAAAAGAGTTGGGAAAAATTTTTGAAGAATGATTTAGCCGCTGGGTTTAACCAGCGGTATTTTTTAATCCAAAACTTGGGATAAATAAATCCTTTACTTCCGCCAGAGAGGTTCTAACGTCGTCTATAAAAGTGCACATGCCACACATACACAAACTCATAGATTTTACAGTAGGCGCCTTTATTGTGCACAAACATAAGGTGCTTTTAGTGAGCCACAGGAAACTAAAACAGTGGCTTCCTGTTGGGGGCCATATTGAGCTTGATGAAGATTTAGAAGAAGCTCTTTTTAGAGAAATTCGTGAGGAAAGCGGATTAAAAAGAAATGATATCACGATAGTTGGAAAAAAGAATGCAATATACGATTCAGAAGGAAGAAAGGCTCTTTTTAATCCCATATTCACCGATATTCACAGAATTTCAAGGAGGCATCGGCATATTGGTTTTGGCTATGTTATTAAGGCAAAAACAGACAAGGTAGCGCTTGCGGAAAGAGAGCACCATGCGATCAAATGGTTCACAAAAAGTGAGTTATCCAGTCAGAAATATAAAATTAATCCCGGTATCAGATACTATGCAAAAGAGGCATTACGACTTGCAAAATAAACACAATAGAACTATAAAAGACACAAGTTGTTATAAGGTTATCAACGACATATTAACGACATAAAAGACATGCTTTTAAGCTGTCTTTTATTAATTTTCTAGAGATATCAGAGTGGCATTTTAATTTAGCAGATGTTACACATGAAACATGGTCAAGACCAAAAAAAGAGAATTTGGTGATACTGGGGAGTTAGCCGCAGAGAAATATCTAATCAGCTCCGGCTATAAAATATTGGGGAGGAACTATAAGATAGCAAATATCGGAGAGATAGATATTATAGGACAAAAAAATGATATCTTGATCTTTTTTGAAGTAAAAACCCGCGATGTTACACATGAAACAAATTTTCCCATAGCTTTCAGCATAAGTTTTAAGAAAAGGAAAAGATTAAGAAGAATATGCGAAATTTATGTTCAAGAAAATGAGAAAGAATTAAGGATAAAAGAATGGAGAGTTGATGCGATTTTAATTTCAGTCAATAAGGAAAGCAACGAGAGTAAGTTAGAGCATATTGAGAACATTCTCTGGGAAAGGTATTATTAGTTAGATATATGTTTCATATGAAACAAGAAATATCAGTTTATTGCTGTTTTTACAACAAACCTATTTGTTTCATATGAAACACTTAAATATACGGGCTGTAGTATGCCGGTAGTACGTCTGCTTCTTGCCGCGTTAGAAATATTAATAATCGGAGCGTAGTATACCGGTAGTACGCCTGCTTTGGGAGCAGGTAGACCGGGTTCGATTCCCGGCGCTCCGACACGATTTCTAACGGAGTGAAGGATCAGGTAGACCGGGTTCGATTCCCAGCTCCCAGATTCAGTATTTAACGGGAACGCTGGAGCATTCTAGGGAACATTTTGCTAAAATTTTAGGTAGACTGGCTTCCCCGCTTGCTAGCTGGCATGGATTCCCAGCAACCCGACCAATCAGAGCGAAGTAGATGATGCGCAAGCCAACTGCTTGACTTGTGTTTTGAATTTAAATTCTTCCATTTCTTGTCTTCTGATATAAATGTTTCATATGAAACATATAATTGAGCAATTATCAATAGTTGATTTTTTGGGAATTTAATTGTGTTTCACATGTTTTTTGCTGTGAAACTAATTGGACTTCAAAAATATGAGACTGTATAAAATCTCTCTTAATGAGATTTTTCTTTTTACCAGCCACTGGGTTATTGTCGTAAAACTTAAAAATCCAACTTGATTTTTCAAGTTTCACGTGTTACTAAGGATTTAGAGTGTATTAGCAGAAGTCTCCAAAAGAAGGGCTGTAATGCCACGGTGGCCGATCTACTGGATATCTCAGTTGATTGTCTGCAAGTTCTTTAAGTTTTTAAGTATGCTGTCTCGGCTAATGTATGGCCATATTTTCTTCCGTATAAGAGTTGATGGGAAAGAAAATATCATGGGAATTAAAGGTCCGATTATCATAACCCCCAATCATAAGACATATATTGACCATTTTTTCATTGGAGCGGCTATCCCCTTTTACTCAAACCTTCTGCCGATACGGTCAATGGCGGCAGATTGGCTTTTTGAAATAGATAGGTTGCCCGGGATCTGGTGGAAACGGTGGTTTTTACTTAAACCATTTGGTTTTATTGCGAGATGGTCGCTTATTGCTCTTGGAGCTTATCCTGTCCAAAAAGGCAAGGGGCTAGGCGTTTCACTGCGGAGTCCGCTCAAAATCTTGGAAAAAGGCCTTAGCATCCTGATTTATCCCGAAGGGGGAATAAATTTTAAGAAGGGTGTCCGCGAAGCCAGGGTGGGTGCCGCTTTTCTTGCGAGAGAATCAGGTGCCCAAGTTATTCCGGTTGCGATACGGGGAGCTGAATTTTTTACGCTTAAGTCGTTTCTTTTTGGTAAAAGGACTATTTTCCTTTCAATCGGAAAACCGTTTTTTGTAGATCCGAGCAAGGATTTGAAGATTATGGCAGAAGAGATACGGCTTGAAATAGAAAAGCTTTATAACAATATTAAAATGCCCAAATAGGGGCATTTTTTGTTGATAATGGTTTTCTTCTTTAATAATTACTTTGTAACTATATGGAATTTTTCTGATTAGTCATTTTCTCCGTCGAGGTGCGACGGGGGAAGTTCAATTCCTTTCTTTTTTGCAAGCTCTCTGAACCTTTTTCGAAAAACGGCGTATTGCATGTACTGATTGCTTCTCATCTGGTTATACAGGTCTTTAATTTCTTCTGTGTTGAATCGTGCCAGTATATCCCGCTGAAATGAGGCTTCGGTTGAGTGGAAAAACCAAGACGAATCGGCGTTTGAGGCAAGGGTTTCTAACAGTTCTTTTGCGATGAGGTCATCGCTGACTTCTTTGTGGAACAAATGTCTGCGAGCGACTTCGTTTATGTACGAAAAACGATATGGGGTCCTGTGGAAAGTTCGTGCGGCTTCCTGCCGCTGTTCGCGGAGTTTTTGAAAAATTCCTGTATGCATGGCGCCTAAGGCAAGGAGTATTTTTATATCTATTTTGTTCTTCAGCGCTGGATAAGGTCTTTTACTAATACTCTCACTAAGTTTGCCGAGTTCCTGCATCCAATATTCCTCGCGCTTTTTCTGAATAGTTGCATATTGCAAAAGCACTTTTTTCCTTTTTTCAAGCGCCTGATTGAAATCATCGCCGAAATTTATTGTGGCTACTGCATCAAGACTTTTTTCAAGTTCTTGAACCAAAGGGTTGCCGTCAGGCAGGTCAATCATTTCTATGGTTTTTCTCTTATTATAAAGGGCATTCAGCTGACCCAAGGAGAATTCTTTACGCGGTCCATATTTTGCAACAACCTCTGCGACGGTCATCGTACCTTGAGACACTGCTTCAAAATATTTTTTTTCTTTTTCGGTCCATCCATAATTTTCCGGAACAAAAATATCGGCTGTTTTTATGCTTTTTTCCAGCTCTTGAGCTTCTTGTTGTTTACCATGCTCAGAAAAAAAGATATCAAACGAAATACGGAGCCGTTTCCTCGTTTCTGCCTCGGCTGGTAAGGGAAACACCTTCCTGCCGGTGATGTTTCCTAAAAGAATTCCGCCCAAACCGACGCTTGCCCACTTGAGAAATGTGCGCCGGGCAATACTGGTTTCTATGGCAGTGTCAACGGCAGTATCAGCCTCTGATTTTTTGGATTCCATCTCTTCCATGCATTA
>MHQP01000018.1:0-2806 GCA_001820685.1 Candidatus Sungbacteria bacterium RIFCSPLOWO2_01_FULL_47_32
CGACCTGCTTACGAGTATCACGGAAAGCACCGGCGGAAAAACCACCGTTACATATACGGCGACAGCCGCGCAGTCAAGCCAGGTCGGAACGAGCTCTCTCATGTTCCATCCCCATCTTCCATTTACGATTCAGACCGTCAACACAACTACAAAAGACGACGGCTACGGAACCGTCGGAACGTCGACATACGGTTACCGGGGAGGCAATTACTATTACAAGAACGCGCGCGACAGGAAAGTGGCCGCGTTCGAATCGATTACGAAGACTGATCCGTTCGGACATTCCACTAAGACCTACTATCACCAGGGGAACGTGTCGAACTCCACAAAAGGGGAATACAACGATGGTGCGTCGAAAATAGGGAAACCGTATCGGGTACTGGTCAACGACTCAGAAGGAAACCAAGTGTCCAAAACGATAAATAAGTGGGACATGGTTGACCTTGGGAACGATCGAAAGTTTGTGAAACTTACCAACACGCTGGAGTTCTCCCACACCTTCGCCGCGTCGTCCGACTCCGCCGATCCTCATTACCCCAGCTCATGGATCGCCGAAGAAAACTTTAACAGCTATACCAGCGGCGATAATCTGAATGGTAAATCAGGAGGCTCGGGTTGGAACGGGAACTGGACAAGCGTAGGAGGTTCGGCCATAACCGTTACGAATGAACAGGCCTATGAGGGTAGCTTGAGTATAAAGACGACGGGAAATAACGCGCAAGCGTATCGGTCACTATCCGCCATTTCCGACGGAACTCTTTATATCGCCATGCGGAAGGCGTCCAACTCTGCCGGGGTGTGGTATGTGAGTTTGGGGCCAACCTGGGCGACTAGAAATATGTACATCAGGGCTGATACAACCGGCAATATTCAGATGTACGACGGTCAAGCATATCAAACGATCTCCTCCTATAGCGCCAACCAGTGGTATCTCATAAACATAGAGTTTGATGATTCGAATTTTCCCGACCAATATCGCGCTCGGGTTTATGGTGGCAGTGCATGGACTTCATTCTCTCCGTGGTACACCGTTAGCTCATATTCGGCGATTGGCGTTCTTGGTCTTGAGGGGGACTGTAGCGGGACGATCTGCTATTGGGACGACATAACGGCGACGAATCCGAACAGTCCTCCTGCCGCCGACCCAGCGGCTTCATGGGGGAACGGAGTGCAAGCTCACTCCTATACGTACGATTCGTACGGAAATATCACAGGAAAAAAAGATTGGGGGGCGGTCTTTGGTAATGACGATGGAACATTCGGCGATCTAGAGACGGACCTTGCCTCGACCTCCATAGCGTATGCCGCAAGTTCCACCGGAAACCTGGTGGGCCTCCCTTCGGATGTGATAATGACCGACTACGGTTCATCCACGGTCAAAGAGACCAGATTGTATTACGACAACCAATCGTTGGGGAACATTACAGCAGGCAACCTTACAAAAAAAGAAGACTTGGTATCCGGGTCTACATACGTAAACACGCAAAAGTCCTATACACCTTTCGGTCTTGTCTCTCAAGACGTGGACGCTCGTGGAAACGCGACGACATATCGCTACGATAAATTTCAGCAGTACGTTGCAACCACAACAGACTCTCTCGGCCACATAACGCAAGCCTACTACGATTACTCTCTCGGCAAACCGAAAGCAACCATTGACGCCAACGGCCGCGAGTCCGATACGGTCTATGACTCGCTTGATAGAGTAAGCGCGGTCAAGGTCCCCGATCTTTCTAATCCTTCAACACTTGCCACAACTACTGCATATGCGTACACCGATACTGCGCTACCCAACGTGGTTATAGAAACGCAGTATCTTAATTCGGCATCAACCACGACATCCTATCGTTTTCTCGACGGCTTTGGTCGGGCGTTTCAGGAATGGAAATCGGCAGAAGCCACAAGTACCTATGCGGTGCGTGACTTTGCTTACGACAAGCGCGGTCTTCTCGCAAAAGAATCCATTCCCTATTTTGCCAGCACAACAACTCCGCCTGTGGTATCGGGGGGCGGATTTACCGCGTCCGAGACTTTTGAATCATATTCTACCGGTGCTTTGAACGGTGACAATGGAGGCTCCGGATGGGCCGGAGCGTGGGGTGACTCCGGACTTGTGTGCGAAACGGATATCGGGGTTGATAACTCGTCGCTTATTGACGGCAAGAACTCTCTCAGTGTGAATGTGGATCTTGATACCAACGACACGTGTGAGCGTGAATTAAGTACCTATGTGGTGGGAACTCAAGCATACCAGTTCAAGGTTCGTGTCGCGCAGGCGACGGATAGATTGTTTGTTTGGCTTACGCAAGATAGGGTTGCCCAGGGAGCAAACGAGCCCGGCATTCAGATTAATTTCTGGAGCAATGGCCAGATTAGGGTTATCGACAACGTATCGTGGGTTGATCTGCAGGCATATTCAGCGAATACCACGTATACGATAACTGTATATCCGAATGTTCCGGCCGAGACATACACGGTGTCGATCAACGGCGGGGCTCCATATGGCCCGTATCATTTCAATTCTTACGGAAGCATAACGTACACGGCTCTGAAGTACTTCCACGTGCAGGACGGGGCCGACATCTCGTCCGGAAACCTTTATCTCGATTCCATAACTAACGCCGCAACACAACCAATACCTTTTAACGCAACGACTACGTCTTCGGCGTTCACAAACTACTACTACGATGCACTTGGGCGCCCGGCTTCAACCTCCAACGTCTTCGGTGTTACCACCTTCACGTATGACGATTGGCATGCAACAACAACTGACCCACTTGGTCATGTGAAGGAAATAGAAAAAGAC
>MHQP01000018.1:2820-80639 GCA_001820685.1 Candidatus Sungbacteria bacterium RIFCSPLOWO2_01_FULL_47_32
CGTATGACGATTGGCATGCAACAACAACTGACCCACTTGGTCATGTGAAGGAAATAGAAAAAGACGCCTTTGGCAATCTCATTCGTGTTAACGAAGTTAACGCCACAAGTACGTACGCAACTATGTATGCGTATGACCGCCTTGGCGACCTTACAAAAATAACAGACGCTCTCGGCAATATCAGGAACTTCACATACGAGGGGCTCGGCAGAAGACTGACCGCCGAAGACCTCCACGCTTCTGGGGACTCGACGTTTGGCACCTGGACGTACACGTATGACAACAACGGGAACGTGAGTTCGGTTGTCGATCCAAAGAATCAGACTATCAATTATACCTACGACAGCGTCAACCGAGTTCAGACGGAAGACTTTACCGGGCAGTCAGGCACCGAAGTCCAATATGTGTATGACTCCTGCGCTGACGGCATCGGCCGATTATGCAGTGCGAGCACAACTCAAGCCACCACAACCTACACATATTACGCGAATGGTCAGAAGCAAACCGAAACACAGCAGATTGGCACTACAACAGCTACCACAACCTTTGCGTATGACCGGCAGGGGAACGTAACCACTCTTACATATTCCGATGGGGCGCAAACGACATACACCTACAACTCCGCAGGCCTTATTGAAGCAATCGCAGAAAAAGAGAACGGTTCAGGGGCAACCACGACCATGGTGTCAGACATTGACTACGGTCCCCACAGGAAAACAACATTTCAAAGTTTCTTCAACGGCCTCCAAAGCAAGTACACGTATGACGCCAACGCCATGTGGCGCCTTACGAACAAAAAAACAGGAACATCAACTCAAGTCCTGGGCTGGTCTTGGTTTATGCCTCACTACAAAATCGTTCCATACGACATTCTCTCTCAGTGGTTGCCTTCCGCTTACGCTCAAGACGCAGGAGTGCCAGAAGGAAGCACGACGATTACCGATTCGAACCAGCTTATAGCTCCTCTCATACCGGACGTCTCTCCTGACCAAGGCGGACTTATCTTTGGAGCAGACACATCAACCATTTCGGTTGAGCCTCAAGTAACGCCGCCAGATACAGCGCCGAGCACGACAGCCTTGGATCTGCCGCTGCCTTCGGATCAAATTGAATCGACGACGCCTCAAGCAACATCCAGCAACGTAGTAACAGAAACACAGGTAAGCTCATCCATTGAAACGAGTCCCCCTGCCACTTCTGGCTCAGAAGTCCAAGGCCAGGCCACAGATACCGCTCCAATCTCGTCAGTAGATGCAATGATGATGACCGTAGATGGTCGAGACATTCCACTTGAGTTTGCTGACAATAACGATGGCGAAAATCTCATCATTCGAAGCGATGCAAAAGACTACTTCGGATGGGGATCCGTTACGGTTTACTTCGGAGTAGAAAATACTTCGGCGGATACGCAGAATATAGATATCGCATTTGCCCTGAAGGGTCAGCCTGGATGGAAGGTCCGTTCTGTACGGAAGCTCACAGGAGAGAAAATATCGGAAGAAGCGACAACAACCGTTCCCGCTGTCATCGACGAGGATGGTTCAACGACGCCCGAGGTTATCATTCCTGCAAGAACTATCAGAACGTCAACGTGGGAAGACAAAACAGAAACGACATTCAGCCATTGGTCTGAGCGTAAAAAGAGCGTCGGAGAAGACGAGTCGGCATACGAATACCCAATATCGTCTTTAGCGCCAGGAGAGCGGGCGTACTACGAAGCTGTTATTGACTATCCCGTGGCTTCACAGGGCGGGGAGTTTTTCATTGAGGCCTTTGGCGACAAGGGTGGCTACGGGCACCTTGACCCTAACGCGTGGACTTCGGAAGACAATTTCAATAGCTATTCGGATGGAAACAACCTGAATGGAGGAAGTGGTGGCTCGGGGTGGGGCGGCAATTGGACGCAATACAATAGTAACCAGATAACTACCGAAACATCCGTAACGTATGAGGGCGCTGCGGCGGCCAAGACAACAGTTAACGCCGCGGTATATTACCGCAACCTGAGCTCCTCTCTTACCTCGGGCAGTGTCTACGTTGCTATGCAAAAGACGTCAACGTCTTCCGGTAATTGGTATTTCACTCTTGAACAAGGGGCGTTTCCAAACGATAGAATGGTTATTCGGGCTTTTACGGACGGGAACATAGCAATATACGACAACAGCCTCGGCTATCAGACGATAACGACCTACAACCCCAATCAATGGTACGTCATCAATGTTGAGTTTGACGACTCGGGACATCCGGACCAGTACCGTGCCCGGGTGTATGACGGCAGTTCCTGGAGCTCGTTCTCTTCGTGGTACACCGTCTACACCGGCTCATACACAGGGATTAATTATGTCTCCATTCAGGGAGATTGCAGTGGGACGACCTGCTATTGGGATGACATAACTCCGAACGACCCGACGATACAACCACCTCCTCCGACCGTATCGGTACGTATTCAAGATCTCACCTATACCTATGATGCGGTGGGGAATATAACCAGCATCGTGGATTCTTCGAATTCGTCGACGACTAAGAACGTGTACTTCGGCTACGACGACCTCTACCGGCTGACCTCTGCCTCGACGACGAACGCTTCGACGTCGCCTGACTACTTGCAGGCGTGGGGGTATAACGCTCTCGGAAACATGGCGACGAGCTCGACGCTGGGGACGTACTCCTACGGGAGCACGAACTACGCGAATCCGCATGCTCCGACGACTATAGGGTCGATGATGCTTGCGTATGACAGTAACGGGAATCTTGCTTCAACGACGAATGGCGCTACTGTGTGGCGATATGGATGGGATTACAGAAATGAGATGACTTCCGCGGCGAGCGGGACGGCGACCACCACGTTTGGGTATGACCATGTGGGTAACAGGGTGAGTATGAGATCGACAGGAAGTGCGAGTACGACTTTTGCCAATCGCTTCTTCAATCAGCAGGGGGCAACTATAACCAAACATATTTTCGCTAATGGAGAGTTAGTGGCAACCATTGTGGGAAATGGTAGTGCGACATCTAGTTATATTGTTCATACCGATCACTTGGGCGGAACTCACGTCATGACAAATGCTAGCGGAACCGTTGTGCAGACTAATGACTATTATCCGTATGGTGATACAAGATTGAGTACGGGGAGCTACTCTGACCAGCGAGGATATATCGGTGAGCAGTACGACGCGAGCACAAATTTAAATTATCTTAATGCTCGTTACTATCAAAACGGGAGAGGGCAATTCTTAAGTCAGGACCCAGTGTTTTGGGAAGTTGGGCAAACAAAAGACGGATGGAATGTGCTTGCAGATCCACAACTTCAGAATAGTTATTCGTATGGAAGAGACAATCCGATTACAAATAAAGATCCGAAAGGCAGATGTCCGTTCTGCCCAATCTTAATCGGTGCAGGAGTTGGAGCAATTGGAGGAATCGGAGTACAAGCATTTGACGACTACTTCTCAGGAGAGTTTAGTCAACGAACGTGGGGAGAAACATTCAGTACATATTCAGTCGCAGCGGGTCAAGGTGCAATAGTTGGGGCCAGTGTAACAGGGGCTGGTATGTTAACAGCAGTAGCTGGTTTTACGACCATTGGGAGCGCAATAACGGTTGGCGGAACCTCAGGTATTCTTACTGCCGGGACTACGGTTGTTGGCAACCGCCTACTTGGGAAACAAACAGGCCCATCCTCGCTTGCGGTGAGTACCGTAATGTCAACTCTTACAGCTGGAGTCTTAGATACAGCTCCAAAAGTGCCTGGACGTTTGCCGAACTTCAGCACAAATGCCTTCTATACGGGAGCGCATGCGACACGACAAGGTGCTGGAGAACTTGTATCGAGTAGTATGCAACTTTATGGACAGACAGTGGCGCGATATTCTTCACCAACGACTTTTTCAGTAAGTGGCTCAGGGGGAGGTGGTAGTGGTGGTTCGAATAGTTCTTTGATACAACAACTCCAATCAATTGTGTCTGCACTACAGAGCTTAGTGGCAAGTCTTTCAGCATCAAGTGGTAAAAAGTGATAAACATTCTTCCTGTTATGCAAACACGATTTCGAATAAATGCTATTGATATAAAGGCCGTGTACGCTCTTATTGGGTGTCTTGCCCTTGGTTCTTTATTAATGCTTGTTCCTCTGATTATAAATGTGGACTTTAGTAAATTAGCCATTGGCATCGGCACAGTTACGGTTCCGTTGATAGGATTGTGGTTCGGTCTTAGTCGGGGCTCGTACATAACAATTGATGAGAACAAGAACTTGTATGGCACCGTGTTGTTTATTCGTTGTAGGAAAACGCCACTAGTCGAGGTTTCCACTCTGGGAACTCGAGGACAATTTATGGGAGGAATGACTGGAATTACTCTCACATTTCGGAATAAGAAAGGACAACTTGAAACGAGAGGCCTTGTTTCTAAAACTGCTTTAGAAAAAAAAGACCTGATGCAGCTAATTGCAGCGATCCGTATGGCGAACCCAAACATAAAAATTCCTGAGGAAATATTAAAGTAATTTTGTAACCGGTAACCGTGTCAGGTACCCTTTTTTCTATTAAAGTAATTTTGTAACCGGTAACCGTGTCAGGTACCCTTTTTTCTAAAGTAATTTTGTAACCGGTAACCGTGTCAGGTACCCTTTTTTCTTCCGTTTCAAAATAAATACTTCATTATTAACCTTGCTAATTAAAAAACTCCTTTTTTTTCTCTTACTCCTTCTTTTCCTCGCCCAACCCCTCGAGGCAGTTTTTGCATTCGATGAAAACTCTTGTTCGTGCCAAGCATTTTCGATAAACGAACTATCGTCTGATGACGAAGTACTAATTTCTGCATATCTTTTTGCCAACGAACAGGGCGATATTCTTGCCATTACACCGTTGTCAGAGAACTTTTTCCTCTGGGCATACAGTTCTCCAGACTTTTTTTCTGATTTCGATATTCAAGTTTCGGATTTTATGGGCGTATTCACCCTCTATCGGTTAACGTCGGCTTCTACGACGAACGCTTCGACGTCGCCTGACTACTTGCAGGCGTGGGGATACAACGCCCTCGGAAACATGGCGACGAGCTCGACGCTGGGGACATATTCATATGGGAGCACCAACTACGCCAACCCGCACGCGGCGACGAGTATAGGAACTTCTACCATCACGAGCCTGTATTACGACAACAACGGCAATCTCGCCTCAACGACGAGGGGGAGTACCACTTGGCGCTATGGATGGGATTACAGAAATGAGATGACTTCCGCGGCGAGCGGGACGGCGACCACCACGTATGGATACGACTACATGGGTAACCGAGTCTCTATGCGATCCTCGGGCAGCGCTTCAACGACTTTTGTGAACAAGTATTTCGATGTTCAGGGCGCAACCACAACTAAACACATCTATGCGAATGGAGAGATTATCGCAACTGTAGTCGGTACGGGGAACAGCACGAGTTCATATATAGTACACACTGACCATCTTGGAGGTGTTCACGTCACCACTAATGCAAGCGGGACTGTTCAGCTCACGAACGATTATTTCCCTTACGGAGATGTGAGATTGAGTTCTGGTTCAATAACCGAATCTAGAGGATTCATTGGAGAGCGCTACGATGCCAGCACACATTTAAACTATCTTAATGCTCGTTATTACCAAAATGGGAGAGGAACATTCTTGAGTCAGGATCCAGAGTTCCGAGAGAATATCGAAAGTTATCTTGACGATCCGCAACAAATGAATAGTTACAGTTATGCAAGGAATAATCCGATTATTGCTAAGGATCCGAGTGGAAGAGCGGCGGTAGCAGTCTTAGCGGCACCAGCCTTAAAAGGTCTGCTTGTAGCTATCAGCGCTCTTCTCGCTACTCTGGGTACGATAAACGCATCGAGTCCTCAGTCGCAAAGCGCATTTAATCAATTTGCTAATTCAGTGGGGCAATTCGTGCAGTCTGTTAATAACTTTGTAAGTAGTTCAATTAAAGCACAGAGCGGTGCGGTTACTGGAACAATAAACGCTACAATTACTAACGGCTCGCAAACCGCAGTTTCTACTCCGGCAACAAATATACCGGGACTTTCAATCCCCAGTTATAGTGATCGAGGCACAGGACTTCTTTTACAAAATACCGCAGGGTCTAAGGGCGGATCGTTACCAGCACCAGGACAATTGACAGGAAAATCAGCTGAAGAGGTCGATCATCTGATGAAAGAGAGAGGACTAAAAGGAGAACCTTCGAGGGGAGGAGGAACGCGATATCCTGTTCCCGGAAGACCAGGCGACCAAGTACGCATTGAAAATGGCAATCCAAACAATTCTGATCCAGTAAAGCGAGGGCCGTATGGTCGTGTTTCAGAGAACGGCAAGACATCTGATCCATTTCCTCTGAGGGGGAATCCATTACTGAGATGAGAAAGATTAGCGCGGATAAGATTCGGGCGAATATTCTTGAACTGTGTTCTGAAAGCGAATATGGATCCTGGGAATTCTGGTCTACTAAGAGGAGCAAGACCGAAGTAGAAGGGAGACTGATTGTACAGGTTATATCTGAACTTGTGAAAGAGAAGAAAATCTATCCGATGGAGTATGAAAGCGTTGCGGATCAGACGTATAAACCAGTTCGGCTGGATATATCGCGGCTCAAGAATGAAATTAAACGATCGATAAAACCTTATAATGTTAATCCTCATAAGTGTTATTGGTTTCTAGCAACAGACGAGGAGAAAGAAGATCTTCGACTGCGCCGGGACACGAAATGAGCTTAGCACAGACCAATAATGCCGCCATGGCCGGGTAAGTCCAGTGCGAACCTGTTGGTAACTCAAAAACCTACAAAAACTCTCCCATGCTCAAAACCAGCGAAAAAACCCCAACAATTTCACCTGGTCCGTGGTGGTCTGCATATTCTCGCATGGCCTCACCAGACCTCGAAAGTTCGTTAAAAACCCTAACAGTCGCCCAAGAATCCTCACTGGGTTTAAATTTCTACATCCTAATCCTGTTTTCAAAAAGCGGAGAGGGTGTCGTTGCGACTGCCACCACCACGTATGGATACGACTACATGGGGAATAGGGTGAGTGTGAAGACAGAAAACAGGGTCAGAAAACAGGAAAACAGAGAAAACAGGGTCAGGAGCCCTTTATTAACAAACGCATCCGTGCTACCGATAGGGTATGCCACGCACCCCACGAGTAGACATCGGTAATCTCGTCTATCATGTCATCAACCGTGCGAACACCCGCGCGCAGATTTTTCATACAGACAAGGACTATCAGCTTTTTGAAACAGTTCTTGCTGAAGCCAAAGAACTGAATAGCATGCGTATTCTTGCCTACTGCGTCATGCCGAATCACTGGCATCTCGTACTTCAACCAAGAGAGGACGGCGATCTGCAAGTATTCATGCGCTGGCTTACCATGACGCATACCCAGCGCTTTCATGCCGCACGTAAAACAGCCGGAGCCGGCCACCTCTACCAAGGGAGATACAAGTCGTTTCTCGTCGAAACAAGCCCATATTTTCTTCAACTCTGTCGATACGTTGAACGTAACCCTTTGAGAGCGCGCATGGTCTGTAAAGCTGAACAGTGGCGCTGGTCAAGTCTGTGGAGGCGAGAGAAGGGGAGTGAGCAACAAAAGAAACTCCTTTCTTTATGGCCGGAAGACATGCCGGAGGACTATTTAGAGTACGTAAACATGCACGAACCGGATGAAGAATTGAAAGAAATACGTTATAGTGTAAACAGGGGGAAGCCGTACGGTGGCGACTCCTGGGTTAAACGAATGATAAAGAAGTTTGACCTTGAATCTACAGTACGAAATCCATGGCGACCCAAAAAGGGCTCCTGACCCCGTTTCCACTGAAGAAACATTTCAGATAGGGGCAGGACTCTACCAGTCGAATGTTCAAGGAATAACCAATTTCTACCTTTCGCAACCAGTTGGCTCAGGTGGGGGTGGGAGCGGAAACATAAATCAACTCTCCCAAGCGGTCATAAGTTATGCCGGATCCTCTGGGGCCGACCTTACATCTGCGTCTTTTGCTGAAGCGATACGGGCAATAAATATAAATAACTCACCCTGGCTCGCACCGAAATAAAGGTGCGGGCTTATTAGTATGAGGAAATATTATACTGATTGGAAGACAATTATTATCGTATTCGCTATTGGATTGGCACTTTGGATTTTCGGTGCCTCGGGCAAGGCGGAAGGCGTTGTCTTGCTAAACGGCAGTCTTATGGTCGGTATACCAATCGCCTTGATTGCTTTGCTGTCTACAAAGTATTCTTACGTCGCTATTTCTGGAAATACCCTCAAATTTGTCTACGTGCTTTTCTACCGTCGTACCATCGATATTAATTCTATTACTGAAATCAATGACCAGCCGACATATAAAGCTGCCAAAAGTGCGTTTCGCTCTCTCTACATCTTCTATAAGGATAAGAATGACACGATTAAATGGATTGAGCTTCGCATCACGATCTTCCCAGAAAAGACGCTTGGTCGGCTCATTAAGGATTTGAAGCAAATCAACCCCCGCATTGAGCTTAATAAGTATTCCCAAAAGCTTATGGAATCCGCTCCCGAATAGATTTCTGATTTTGCACATATACCACAACAATGCCGCCGTGGTCGGGTAAGTCCAGATCGGCTAGTTGGTAATTCGAAAAACTCTCTGATGCTCAAAGTCAACGAAAAAAATTGAAGAACTGCACCTCGACAAAAGGGGTCAGGAGCCATTTCCACGTTAAGCTATGATTAAAACTTCCGAATACGACTAAAGAAGTTGGTAAGGAGCCGTTTCCACAGTTTCTGCACGGCCCCTTCTCGACATTCAAACTAGCAGGGTGTATAAATAGTGGAGTTCGTTCTTAATGCATAGGAAGGCAGATGCTTGGTGACCGGGTAATGGCGGAGATGATTTTTTATGCAACGACGAACGACTATTCGGATGCCGATAGATATGAAAGATTTGCCCTGGATTGCAAGCTTGATGAAAAGGCAGTCGAAATAGGCAAAATCGTAAGATACCTTTCCGGCTATATACCGCGTTTTGGAGCGCCGTTAAAAATACTCGAAACAGCCTCCGCCACCGGCTTAACTGCGGTTGGAGTAACATCAGAACTTGCTCGAGCTGGCATCAAACACGGTTATACTTCGCTCGATATAGAGCAAAACCTTCTTTTGTATGCAAAACTTCGCCAAAGAGGAAACAGTTTTGTGCGGGGCGACTTTGAGAATTTGCCGTTTGAGCAAAGCGCGTTTGATATCTATATCATGATGGGAGCGGAAGGATACAGACCAAACGGGGGATTCTATCCGGAAGCCTATCGAGTGCTAAAGTCCGGTGGCTATTATGTTATGCCCCAGATAGGACCGCAGCCAATCGTACGCATAGCCGAAAAAGAAGACGTGCTACGTTCAGGATTTATAGTTATACGGGCAGATAACTACCTCATTGCCCGAAAGAGCTACACATAACCCCGACAAGCTTGTCGGGATTTTTATTTTGAATCGCTAACAGATGGAAATGATATGGGCAGGAGATATTTATTAAAAGATTCCGGTGCAGTCCAATAGCTTGGATTAAGAATTGCCTGCGCGAAAAAATAAAAAATCTTCCCGAGCGGGAAGCTTTTTTTACTCGGCTACGACGCGCAGAATATCGTAGTCCTGTGTTTTGTTGAACATTTCCAGATCCTTAAGTTTTTTTTCGTCTCCCGGCCTAATGAAGGAACCTCCCGGGATGGCGAGGTCTTCGTCGGAAAGACCGATGAACACGGAAAGCGGCCGGTCTTTGGCGTGAAGCGTTGCTCTCGCAACGTCGCGAAGAGTTGGCGGCGTATACGTACCGTCGAGAAATGCTTTTTCAAGTAGCGTGCCTTTAGCGGCGTAGGTAGGATTCACATGGATGCCGATATGAACGTGGGGCTTGCCCGCGGTTGTCTCTCCGCCCGAAAGCCTTGAGAAATAATCAATCGCATCATGAACATCTTTTACGCCTTCCTCGTCCGTCATGCCGGGGACAGGTTTTTGCATAAGATAGCACTTCAAGCGAAAGCGGTATTTGACCGTGCTTGCCACAAACCTTTCGAATACCTGCGTTGACAGTCCTTTTTTCATGACGCCGTTGCGGATGTGATCATCAAACGCTTCAAATCCTACCGCAAGCTCCAGCTCGGTCGGCGTATCACCCTCCCCGAGGACCCTCGCAAGAAATTCGAGTTCCTCAACCTCGACATACTCTACGCGCGTTTCAATACTGAACACCGAAAGGTTCGGAAAGTGCAGATTTGACTGAAGTACAAGATAGATGAGGGCAGTTGACGAAAAAGTCGCCTGGTCTAGGACAGAACCGTTATTGCTCACGATGAGCTTTCGGATGTTTTGCTGTCTCCCCCGGACTTCTGGGTCGTTGAAAACGAAATCTATCTGTTTCAAAATATCCCTGTACATGACCGGAAATTGGGAACAGGCGGAAGGAAGGCAGCACCCGAGGCATCGCGACCATCGGCAGGCCTGGGTGTAGAATACGACGAAGAGGACTAACCCTTCGGTTGATTCCTGGAACCACATGCGGATGGGCTTTGTCCGGTCGTGCTGTTCATCAAATTCGAAAGTTTTATTGCCGCTTAAACAGCCGAGCGATATCTGCCGTACGATCGATGCTTGGTCGCGCATGGTGTGGGGGAGAGTATAAAGAGAGCTAGATGTACTATAATAGAAAAATTATAGATTGTCAATAGGGAGAAAAAGGAAGAAAACTTTTGTGTCAGGCAGATATGTGCTATTTTATAAGAGGCAAAAGTTTTTTATTGAGCCGGCAAATCATTCCCGTTTTGCCGCAACCGGTTAAAAGAGCGTTCAAAAATTGGCGTATCGGTATGGTCCGGATTTTACTACATAGAACCCGATCTCATGTCTCAAGATTCTCTAAAAATTGAAAATGCTCTTCCTGCTTTCGCTAAAATAAAGATAGGCTGGTTTTCGTTTTCCTGCTGTGAGGATAACACCATTGTAATGACGGAAATTATGAATGATCACTGGGAAGAGTGGAAGAAGATGTTTGATTTCCGGCACGCGCGTGTTCTGAAATCCCATAATGTACTTGACGAGCTTGATGCTGCGTTCATTGAAGGAGCGATAGCTTCAAGCGAGCAGGAGCACATGCTTAAAGAAGTCCGGGAAAAATCAAAAAAACTGGTTGCTGTGGGGTCGTGCGCTATTGTTGGGATGCCGGCAGGCCAAAGAAATACGTTTAACGAAGCACAGCAGGCGGAAATAGATTTTTTGGTAGCCCGTTTCGGCGCTCTTCCGAAGGTGCTTAAGGTATCGGATGTCGTAAAAGTTGACGCGGATGTGCCCGGATGTCCGATGGAGCCGGCAAAATTTTTAGAAGTTGTGAGCACGGTGGTCAAGGAATTAAGAGGCTAATAATTGTTATTGTATCATCATGCATACCGTTGATTTAGACCTGAATATGGACCGCCTTACCAAAGTTGAGGGTTCTGCCTCGCTTGAAGTAAAAATACGTAACGGCAAGGCGGAGAAGGTTCACTTTAAAATAACCGAATATAAAAGATTTTTTACCCAGGCGATGCAAGGGAAGCCGCTTGTTGCGATTCCGCAGCTGCTTGCCCGCATCTGTGGCACGTGTTCGAACGCTCATCTCCTGGCAAGTATTGAGGCGTGCGAAAGTGCTCTCGGGATAGAACCGACCGAGCAGACGAATATTCTTCGGACTCTTACAATGTACGGCTTGAATATCCGGGACCACGCTCTGCACCTGTACCTTTTTTCAATGCCTGATATCGTCGGAAAAGACGCGTTTCTTGACTTTGACGAGAACAATGAATTCGAGCACCAGATGCTCCATGACGGGTTTCAAATAAAAGCCGCGGGCAATTTTCTTGCGACTCTAGTTGCCGGACGCAGTGTTCACGCGGTTTATCCCGTTGTCGGCGGATTCATTCATTTTCCGGAAAAAGCCGGGGTAGGAGAGGCGATTCAAAAACTTGAAGCGGCTCGCCCTGCCGTACTCCGCCTGATCAATGTTTTTAAAGATGCTCCCTTCCATTTTGACCGGAAAACAAATTTTATGGCGCTTGTTCCGATGGGGGGCATGTACGGGTTTATTCATGGATGCATCAACACCGGCAAGGGCGAATGCGTCCCAAAAGAGAATTTTGACGGCTTTTTGGAACGGGTCGTTGTTCCATATTCGCAGGCATCCGGCTACAAGCATAAAGAAGAATCCTATATGGTTGGAGCGCTCGCGCGCATGAATTTGGCAAAAAATTTGCTACATCCCTTGACCAAAGAAGCGCTTGGCGCGACGCTTGACCTTTTTCCGTCAACGGATATTTTCCGAAATAACCTTGCGCAGGCGATAGAAATTCTTCACGCGCTTGACCGTTCCATTGAGTTATTGCGGGTGAACAATTTTGTTCCCGAGTCGGTAATTAAAAAGCCGCCGAGAGAGTCGGTCGGGGTTGGGGTAATCGAGGCTCCGAGGGGAACGCTCTATCATAAAATTTTTCTTGGAAGCGACGGGGTCGTCAAAAAAGGAGAAATCGTAGTGCCCACCGGGCAGAACCAAGTAAATATTGAGGAAGATATATATCATTTAGTCAACGAGCTCCTCCCCGATGCGCCGAAAGAAAAGATGCAATTCGAGATAGAAAAACTTATCCGGGCATACGACCCATGCATGAGCTGTGCCACACATTTCCTCAAGGTTGACTGGAACGAAGCGTAGCTGTCAAAAATTCCAGCACCGTGTCTTCAGGCATCTCCGGCGGGATGCCTATTATTTTTATTTTTTTAATCTTGCCGATTTTTTTAAGGTATTTCATGTTCGTGAGCGCGTCAAAGTCATGCATGGTTAGGCGGGGAGGCAAGGAAAACGACTCAATGTCAGAAAAAATTTTAGGCTCCTTAATATTTATTACGGTATCAATGACGGTAATATCCTCCGGTATGCTCCAGTCCTCGTTCGGGTCAATGACCTTAAACTCAATTTTCGGGAACTGTTTCGAAAGGCGGGGAAGGATTTTGAGTGGCACGGAATCCTGTAGAAGGTCGGGGTTGCCGAAAATAAGTATCGTCATGGGTTTTGCAGGCTCATCCAACATCTCTAAAGATTTTTTATGCAGTTGGCAAGCGCGATATGATGAAGCGTATACCGTTTTAGGGTTGCTGCCTGTTTTTTTGAGATTGCTTCGCAGGGAACTCCCCAATGAATCGTAATGATATCGCCGCTTTTTAGCTGTTCAATATCAGGCGGAGAAGAAATGTCCCGGTGAATTCTTCTGGTCTCTGGGTTTCCAAGCGCCAGTCTGCCGTTTTCATATATGAGCGGTTCGGTTTTGACCGCAAGGAACGGCCCGTCGGCGTTTAAAACCGTGCCCCAGCTTATGCGGCACGAATCCATACTCTCAAGAGTGTGGGGAATATCAAGATTCCCCGTTCGCTTCCAGATGCTTAATACGTGGAACGAATGGTGCGGAAGCGCGCCTTTTTTTATTATGTCTTCAACCAGCTCAAATGACTGGCGCCCTACTTTCTTTTTTACATCAAGGTTATCCAGGAGATGCCGGTAAAGCCTTTTTTCTCCCGCATTCTTCAATAACTCATTTCCTATCCAATAGGCATCAACAACCCTGGGGTTGAACGGATCCCGTATGCTATTCGCGTCAGCAATAAGTTTGAGATACGGATAAAGAGTGCGAAAAGCCTGCAATAGTTTTTCGAGCCCCGGGTCCTCTGCGCCATTTTGCATGTACGCCAAAATTTCCCGATTCGCATCGGGACCGCAGTAGTGAAGGCGGTTCGGGCCAAAGGCATATTTGCTACAGCGAAGCAGACCGTCCGCTTCAGGCCGAGAAAACCAGCCCTTTTTTAATGAATTTGCTATAGTAGTATTCAATTTGTTTTGTTATCAAAAGTATTCCTGCAAGCATCAGCAAAATAGACGGAACTACTTTTAATGGGAATGAGTGATTTACTATAACTCCGTCAAGAACGGCAGTAATAGGAAAGGCAAGCGCAAGGATTGAAGTTACTACCGTTGCCGGAGCTTTCTCGAGTGCCGAGTACCAGCTGAACACATATCCGAAAAGAACGATCCCGACGACAATCGCCAGCATTCCCTGATAAAGTGATGAGGGGATGATAGTTGATATTTCTCCCGTAGAGAGAAGCCAGACGACCAAAAAGAAAGAGCCAAAAAACATTCGCGCCCACGCGACGGTAAGCGCTGATACGCTACTAAGAATTTTTTTCGCGATTATGCTTTCTATGGCCCAAAGAATTGTCGCTCCAAGCGCCATGGCCGCTCCTCTGCCGAAGGACCATGTTGCGGGGGCTCCGGAAATATAGATTGCATAGAGCATTACAAAAAGTGCCAAAATTTGAACGATGCCAAGCCGCTCCTTAAGAAACGGATATGCTAAAATCGCGACCCAGATAAAAAGAGTCTTATGAATAAAGGCGGCCTCGGTTGCGGATACCATAGTTAGCGATTTAAAAAATAAAAGAAACGAAACTGACCCGCCGATGCCCGCGATCACTAGGAGCTTGAACCACTCTCCTCGTGAGAGACGGCGCAGTTCACAAACCCTCCCTAACAGCAGGAGAAGTGCCGTAAGAAAGACTGCCGCCGTTAGATTTTTTGCGGTTGTGTAGGCGGATGAATTTGCCCAAAGCCCGACCCCGAACTTATTGATAAATACGGAAAAACCGCTTATGAGCGCGGCAATAAATGCCAGTTTTATTCCGCTAAGGTATGTTTTGTTTGCTATCATGCTTTCCTGTTACGTAGTACGTTGCTATTGTATCACTTTACAGAAAATAACCCAATAGTATAGCGACGGCATTAAGGTGAGTTTTTTGCCGTCGGAAACCGATGGGCGTCTTGGTATTCCACATTTATATTATTTTTTGATATACTTATACATATGTAATACATCAGCTTTTAGACGCATGATAAAACAAGGAGTAAAGAAAATATGTTATCGGTAACATAAAAATATGAAGAAAATGTTAATTATTGCGGCTGTCGTTATTGCTCTCGCGGCCACCGCAGGGTTTTTCTTAACAAGAAAACCCGCAGGCTTAACAGGGCAAAATAACGCCGGAACGCCGGGAGGAGTATCTACCGAAACAGCAGTCGAACCAGCATCCGGTTTGGGCGGGCAACTATATAGCGAAATCCAGCAGAATCCCGGAACGAAAATTCCCGATACCAATCCGATCAAGAACGACTTAAATCCGTATAATAACGGTTACGTTAATCCATTCTAAATACAAACATGAAAAAACAACCTTTTTTAATTTTTGGATTACTTGCCGGAATGGGTTTCATGGGAAGTCTATTGTTTGCTCTTGTGTCGTTTGCGAGCCCAATTCCTATGGTTCAGGCGGAAGTAGAGCGAATTGCCGTGGGTTCGTCATGGACGACAACTGTGCAGCCGATGAGCGCGTTGAGACTGGTTGCGCGTATTACCGGAGACGTACCGGCCGGCGGGAACTATGCAATGGAAGTATACGTGAACGGCAAGCCCGTGATCTCATCTCTTTTGAATAAAGGCGCGAGTTTTACGTTTAAAGACGGCCGGACCTTTCCTTACCGGTCGGAGAACGGCTGGATGCTGTTTTACAGCCAGAATTTTTCCGTGAATAATACCGCAGCGAGCGGGGGGTATCAGGTACTCACTGATCCCGGACAGGCTTATTTATACGAATGGAACATATCATCTCTTGTCGGCGGCGCGTCGAGCATGAAACTGGAAATTAAAAATAACGGCAAAACAGCCGGAAGGCAGATCCTCGTTCAGGTCTTGAGCAGATATCCGATCGCCGAATTGGGAAATTGCGGCGACGAAAATGCTTGCAGGGATTATTGCGGAAAACAGGCAAATTATGCCGCATGCTCGGATTACGGCGCGAAAAATAACATAATTTCTCCGGAAGACGCAGAGAAGGCCAAGAAGTTCGCCGATGTTTTGAACGGAGCGGGTCCCGGCGGATGCAAAGACGAGGCTTCCTGCCGAAGTTATTGCGAGGGCGTTGCTCACTTGGAAGAATGTATTTCTTTCGCTCAAAAACATAATTTTGCAAGCGGGGACCAGTTGGCTGAAGCGCAAAAAGTTTTGAGCGCGCTCAAAAAAGGCGCGACACTTCCGGGCGGCTGCACGGATAAAAATTCCTGTGAATCATATTGCAAGGACTCGGCCCATGTCGAAGAATGCCTTTCGTTCGCAAAAAAAGCCGGTTTTATCTCCGACCAAGAGGCCGCTGAAGCGGAAAAGGTCCTGCCATTCATAAAAAGCGGGCAGACACCGGGTGGATGCACTACCAAAGCGGATTGCCAGAAATTCTGCGATGATTCAAGCAACAACACGGAATGCGTCAATTTTGCCGAGAAGGCGGGATTCATGAGCAAGGAAGACGCAACTATGGCGAGGATTACCGGCGGAAAAGGCCCGGGCGGGTGCAAGTCAAAGGATTCCTGCGAAACATACTGCAACGCAAAAACGCACCAGCAAGAATGTTTTGACTTTGCCCAGAAATATAATCTAATTCCACCCGATAAGCTGAAAGAGATGAGGGAGGGCATGGGCCGGCTTCGTTCCGGTTTGGACCAGATGCCGCAGGAAGCGATTTCGTGTCTTAAGGACAATCTTGGGCAGGATATTGTCACGAAAATTCAGGACGGGTCTTTTACTCCCGGACCGCAAACCGGGGATACCATCAAGGGCTGTTTCGATAAGGTCATGCCCCAACTTCAAGCCAAATTAAAGCAGGGATTGGATCAGGCGACACCGGCCGCATTGCAGTGCTTGCAAAACGGCCTCGGTGAAGACGGGCTTCAAAAAATTAAAAATGGCGAAGCGCCAACCCCGGAAAACGGAGATGTTCTCAAAAAATGCTTCGGAGCAATGAAATCGGAAGGGATGAACAAGCTTAAGAACGGTTTAAGTAAGATGCCACCGGAAGTGAGATCTTGCATAACTGAAAAACTCGGCGCGGACACAGTGCAAAAAATACAAAGCGGCGAGGATGTGAATATCGGCCCCGAAATCGGATCGGCCATGCAGGAATGTGCGAAGGCAGGTGTTGCGGCGATGCAGCAGAAAATGGATGAAGGATTAAAAAGCGCCCCGCCGGAAATCAAAAGTTGCGTAGAATCAAAACTTGGCAGCATGAGCGCAAAGATGCAAAGCGGAGAACTAAGCGGCGAGGCGGACGTTCAGAAATTGATACAAGAATGCGTTTCTAACTTTAAGCCGGCAGGAGGCATGCCGCCGCCAGGAGCCGGCGGAGAAACCGAAGGTAACCCGCCCGCGGGATTTGCGCCAACTCCGGAGATTTGCTCTCAATTCCGGTCCGTTCCTTCGTGTTCCTATGTACCCGCCGGCACAGCCCAAGACATGTGCAAAAAGTGCAAAACGGAATAGTTGAGGAATATTCTTCGCATGACACGTTCAGCGTATAAACAAAACCCGGCAATCGTGCGCCGGGTTTTGAGTTCTTGTCAAAGTAGCTGGGATTTGCCTATTTTCCCGCCATAATTCGCCGTGAAGAGGTTTCCCGGCGTGCTTTTTTTGCGAAAAAATGATATGGTTTTTGTGTATTCGCGTTTTACAATTATGCATAACATTCCAATTCGAAATTTAACCATAGCTGATTTTATTGGCATGAGCGGACCAAAAACCCGCCTGTATCTTGAAAAGTCAGCTGGTTCAAAAATCAATCGCGTCGCCTCATCCCTTCAAAAGCTTATCGGCGCCGGTAAAATTATTTACGGCGTAAATACCGGGGTGGGGGACCTGTGCGATGTTACTCTTCAGGGAAAGGATTTGTACCGCCTTCAAGAAAATATTATTTTAAGCCACGCGTGCGGTTCCTCTCCATATCTCGAAGAACGCGTAAGCCGCGGGGCTTTATTTTTGATTATTAACTCGCGCTCTAAGGGTTTTTCCGGAGTTACGGCGGAACTTATTCGAAAACTCGTTATTCTTTTTAATAACAATGTTTCCCCTCTGCTTCCCGTCAGGGGGTCTTTGGGAGCGAGCGGCGATCTTATCCCAATGGCTCATTTAGGGCTTTTGCTTCTTGGACAAGGTAGCGCCATGATGAACGGCAAAATTGTTCCGACAAAAAAAATATTGCACCGTCTTCGCATTTCCAATCACGTGTTACAGCCCAAGGAAGCCTTGAGCCTGATAAACGGAACCGATGTTACGACCGCGCAGGCCGCGTTTACCCTGGAAAAGGCTAAAAAACTTTTATTTTTGTCAGCGCGTCTGACAGCAGTCATCTTTGAGGTTCTGGGCGCTTCAAAGAAAAGTCTTGACTCGGACTTGCATTCCCTGAAGCCGCATGTGGGGCAAGTAGCCATTGCTCGGCTTCTCAGAAAGTTTCTTCATGGAAGCAGACGTTGCGATCGGCCGAATAAGAAAATTCAGGCTTCGTATGTAATTCGCTGCGCGCCGCAGATTGACGGAGCTATTTGGGAGCAAATTGAAAAAGCAAGGGACGTTGCGGAGGTTGAATTGAATTCCGTAACCGATAACCCGCTATTTTTCCCATCCGGAGCAGGAGTGAGAGTAGCCTCCGGAGGAAATTTTCATGCCCAGAATTTGGCTTTTTCGCTCGATTCCGCCGGAATCGCTCTTGCCGCATTCGGAAAAGTTGTTGAGAGAAGAATTGAAAGATTGCTGAACTCCTCGCTATCCGGCTTGCCGCCGTTTCTTGCGCATGACTTCGGATTGAATTCCGGCCTCATGATTCCGCAGTATCTTGTTGCCGCGCTTGTTGCCGAAAATTTGGTTTTAGCTCATCCGGCAAGCATTCAATCTCTGCCGGTATCTGCCAACCAGGAAGATTTCGTATCCATGGCCATGACTGCTGCAACAAAAGCTGAAAAAATTCTTGAAAATTGTGAAAAAATATTGGCCGTGGAGATTTTAACAGCTATTCAGGCGATGGATATGGCGAAAGATGCCAATGGACGCGTTTTTTCCGACTTTAGTCCTGCAGCAAAAACTCTTCACCGGAAAACGAGGGCTATTGTTTCGGAACTCAAAAACGACAGGTGGCTGAGCAAAGATATCGAAGTGTTAACGGAATCAATTCAAAACGGCTATTTTCATTATGACTAAATTATTGAAGAAATCCACCGCGGCCATTTATGAGAAGCAGTCTGATTTGGACGACCTGCGCCTTAAAAATATTGTTGCGAATTGGGATGGGAGAACAAAAATTGATATCGGAATAATCGGAATACCTTTTGATTATGGTGTGCAACTTTCAGGAGGACGGCCGGGGGCCGCACGAGCGCCTGACACCATCCGCAGCCAGCTTAAGCGATACGGGACGGCATGCAATAGTGAAAAGAAGGCGGACCTGTCTAAATTAAAAATTGCCGACCTCGGAAATATGAAAGTTTTTTTCCGGGACAGTTTGCGGACCTATGCGGCTGTTATCGGCGTAATGGCAAAAGCTTATGATGGATTGGTTGACACGATTATCGCGCTTGGAGGAGGAAACGATATTACATATGCAACGGTTTCGGCACTCCAAAGGAGCAGAAAGCAAACTCTCGGAGGAATGAGTATTGATGCGCATTTTGACGTACGAAGTACGCGGGGCGGAAAGATCACAAGCGGAACCCCCTATCGCCGGCTGATTGAGGATAAGATTCTACCCGGAAATAATTTTTGGGAAGCAGGAATTCAGGGACAGGTCAATTCAGTTATTCATGAGCGCTGGCTTAAAAAGCAGGGTGCGAAAATAGTTTCTCTCTCCGAGATAAGAGAAAAAGGGGTTATTGCCGAATTTAAAAGCTTTGAAAAGGCAACTCGGCGCTGTAAGATGATTTTCGTCAGCATCGATATTGATTCTGTCGCTCAAGCATTCGCCCCGGGCTCAAGCGCCCCCAGCCCCGACGGCCTTTTTCCGGAAGACATTCTGCAGTTCGCGTATTTAGCCGGACTTAATCAAAAAGTAAAACTTTTTGAAGTTGTTGAAGTTAATCCGCGTTATGATGTTGATAATAGAACGAGCAGGCTGGCTACAAATATTGTTATCCAATTTTTAACAGGCCGCTCACTAATAAAATAACTATGAATTCTTGTTCATGTGATATTAAAGAGGAATTGGAAAAATACGGGCGGCCGATGCACATGGCTGAACGACCCGCCTTTCCCATCAAAGCTAGCACGGGGCCCGAAAAAGAATGCAAAACCTGGGACACAGAGGCGGCACTGCGAATGCTCTATAATAATCTCGACCCGGATGTGGCGCTGAAACCGGAAGAGCTTATTGTTTACGGAGGTGCCGGGCGCGCGGCGCGTAACTGGCATGAATTCAATAAGATAGTTTCAGCGCTCAAAGACCTTCGCGAAGACGAAACTCTATGCATTCAATCCGGAAAACCGGTTTATGTCGCTCCGACCCATAAAGACGCTCCGCGGGTAATTCTTGCTAATTCCAATATTGTGCCAAGGTGGGGTACACAGGAAATTTTCAATGAATACGACCGCTTGGGCCTTATGATGTACGGGCAGATGACCGCCGGTTCCTGGATTTACATCGGGACACAGGGAATTTTGCAGGGGACATACGAAACCTTTAGGGCGTGCGCTAAAACCAACTTTGGCCAGGATTCGCTGGCGGGAAAATTTGTTTTGTCCGCCGGCATGGGATCAATGTCCGGAGCGCAGCCTTTGGCGGTAACCATGAATGAGGGGGTTTTACTTGATGTGGAAGTAAGAAAGGAGCAGATTGAAAAAAAAGTGCGCGAAGGATACTGCGATATGTTGTCGGAAAATTTGGACGAAGCGCTGCGGCTTGTAAAGGAAGCGGTTGATATGCGTATTCCTCGTTCCATCGGGCTTGTCGGGAACGCGGCGGAAGTTCATACGGAATTGTTACAGCGGGGGATAATTCCGGATATTGTAACCGACCAAACGCCTGCGCATGACATTTTAAGCTATGTTCCGACCGGAGACCTTAACGAGCTTGACCTGTTACGAGTAAAGAACCCGAAGGAATATGAGCGAAGAGCCCGCGAATCAGTCGTTATGCATGTTTCGGCAATGCTTGAGATGCAAAAGCGGGGAGCGATTGTTTTTGATTACGGAAATAATCTTAGAATTCAGGCGGAGGAAGGGGGGCTTGTCGTAAAAAACGAACAAGGAGAATTTTTGTATCCCGGTTTTGTACCTGCCTATATCCGGCCTCTTTTTTGCGAAGGAAAAGGTCCGTTTCGCTGGGCATTTTTGTCCGGCAAGACGGAGGACCAGCGCCTTGTTGATGATCTGCTTTTAAAGACGTTCCCGGAAAACATCGGGCTGAAGAGGTGGGTCGAGAAAGTTCAGAAAAAAGTTCCGGTTATCGGATTGCCAACGCGAATTTGCTGGCTTGGATACGGAGAACGGGCAAAGTTCGGTTTAGCGTTAAACGACCTTATCAGCTCGGGCAGGGTTTCGGCTCCGGTTGTTATCGGACGCGACCACCTTGATTCCGGGTCGGTGGCTAGTCCGTATCGCGAAACCGAGGGAATGAAGGACGGGTCTGACGCGATTGCTGACTGGCCCCTGCTTAATTTTGCGCTTAACACCGCCAACGGCGCTTCTTGGGTCTCTTTTCATCACGGCGGAGGCGTTGGGATAGGAAATGCATTGCATGCAGGTATGGTGATTGTGGCGGACGGAACCAAAGAAAAAACTAAGCGTCTTGAGCGGGTTTTGACGGTTGACCCGGGAATAGGAGTTGCGCGCCACGCGGACAGCGGTGAAGAAAGAGCTATTGAAACCGCAAAAGAAAAAAATATTAAAATACCAGGCCTGACATGCTGATCATCAAAAACGCACATGAGCTTGTAACATGCCGCTCATTAGAAAGCGGTCCGAACGCCGGCAAAAATTTCAGCACCTGTTCCGTTATTAAAAATGGGGCTCTTGTTGTTGACGGAGAAAAAATTGTTGCCGTCGGAAAAACAGAAAATATTCTGGCACGGTTTAAGAAAAAATGGGCTAGCCGTATTTTTGACGCTTCTGGAAAAATTATTCTGCCGGGCTTTATTGACAGCCATACCCATTTGGTTTTTGCCGGCTCCAGAGCCGAGGAATATCGATTGAAGCTTAAAGGACAAAGCTACAAATCACTTCATAAAAAAAAAGGCGGAATTCATTTTACGGTGGGAGAAACCAGGAGGGCGAGCGAAGATGAACTTTTTTTTCAGGCGAAGGATACTCTTGAGCGAATGTTCCGTTTGGGAACGACTACTGTTGAGATAAAAAGCGGCTATGGCCTGACGCCGGAGGACGAGCTTAAAATTTTGCGGGTTATTAAGCGGTTGAAAAAGACGGCCAAACAAGATATTGTTGCCACATTTTTAGGAGCGCATACAGTGCCGTTAGAATATCAAAATAATCGTTCTGCCTATCTGAAATTAATTATTGAAAAAATGCTTCCGGTGGTGTGGGCGAAGGACCTGGCTGAATACTGCGATGTTTTTTGCGACCCGCTCGGTTTTACCGCCGGAGAGACAACGGCAATTTTTTCTGAAGCAAGAAGATTGGGATTTAAGTTGCGCATTCATGCCGAACAAACCGCTCATTTCGGCGGTGCTGCCGTAGCGGCGCGATATAAGGCGGCAAGTGCTGACCACTGCGATTTTTTGAACGATTCCGATATCGGATACTTAAAAAAGAGCCGAATACCAGTCGTCCTTCTTCCCGGGGTGCTTTTGCATCTTATGGAGTGGAAAAAAATTCCGTATTTTCAGGAAACAGTAAAAAAAATAAAAAAAGCCGATGTGGCTTTAGCTTTGGCCACCGATTATAATCCTGGTAGTTCTCCTGTTATATCCATGAAGCTTGTCGCGGATCTTGCCTTGCGTTTTTTCCGCATGGATTATCAGGAATGCTTGAATGCGGTAACTATTAACGCCGCGTATGCCTTAAACCGCGCGTCAGAAGTGGGGAGCATTGAACCCGGCAAGCAGGCCGATATTCTTATAGTTGACGCTTTGAGCATGAAGGACTATTTTCACGGGCCCGGTGACGGCAAGATTGATTATGTAATAAAAAAGGGTTTGATGAATAAAATATAGAAGCCGCAAATTGCTTTCTTGGGCGGCACCAGTTAAGGACCAGATTTATTGGGAATTAGGCTAAAAATAACGAGAAATACTGTAGAAGGCGGGAACTCTCCAAGCCCTCCAGCAAGATTTTTTTGCTATTGATTTTTAGGTTGGTTTATTGTATGATAGCAAGGCATGAAAAAGAAAAACGAAGCATATGAACTGACCCTGATACGAACACCGCTTGCGGTATTTTTAGCGTCATATAATCAAACCATACCTTCGGGCTTTCCGCGCGCTTCTACCGCAATGTTGAGAAAATTTCAGGGCACGCATCCGACGCTTTTTAAGCACGGCGATGAGTGGTCTGTTGCCCAGCACCGGAAAAAGCTCATGGATTGGCTTTCAGGAGGAGGAAATGCCGTATAACCTTTCATAGCAGAGACACGGCGTTCTATACGTTAGAGTATGTAGGCGTAGGCTTGGCCTAAGCCGTTTTTTATCTAAAGCAAATTTCACATGTTCATAGACGACATCACAATTAAAGTTCGGGCTGGAAGTGGCGGAAGAGGCGCTGTTGCGTTCAACAAAAACCTTCATCAATACGGCCCGGCAGGCGGATCAGGCGGTGAGGGCGGCGATGTTTATGTTGAAGGGGTATCAAACCTCGGTATTTTGAGTAAGTACCGTTTTAGCAAAGAATTTTATTCTGAAAACGGCCAGGACGGCAGAGGCCAGTTTTGCGATGGAATCAATGCGGAAGACTTAACGCTTTATGTCCCGGTAGGAACGGTCATCCATAACCTTACAACGGGGAGCAGTTTTGACATCACATCGATCGGCGAGCGCGTGTTGCTCGCGCGCGGCGGAAGAGGAGGCAAGGGGAACTTCCTTTTTCGCTCCTCCACAAATACAGCGCCCCGGCAATTCAAGTTCGGAACAGAAGGCGAGGCGTATATATTCCGGTTTGAGTTGAAGCTTATTGCCGATGTCGGGTTTATAGGACTCCCGAACGTCGGTAAATCAAGCCTGCTGAATGAGCTGACGGCGGCTAAAAGCAAGGTCGCGAATTATTCCTTTACTACTCTTGAGCCAAATCTTGGAGTGTATTTTGAACTGATACTTGCCGATATCCCCGGTCTGATAGAGGGGGCTTCCGGCGGAAAAGGACTCGGTATCAAATTCTTGCGCCATATTGAACGCACCAACATTCTTTTTCACATTATTTCGGCGGAGTCCGTGGACCCATACGCGGATTACAGGGTCATCCGAAAAGAGCTTGGGGCATACAACAAGACCCTGCTCAAGAAAAAAGAATACGTATTTTTTAGCAAGAGCGACATGATTGTGCCCGCTGAACTGAAAAAGAAAATTTCTTTACTGAAGAAGCGGAAGCTAACTGCCCGGGTCTTTTCCATTCACGATTTTGAAAGTATTGAGAAAGTTAAGAAAATTTTAAGAGCGCTGATAAAAAAGAAGTATAAAAAACTAAAATAGGTTTATGAAATGCAACACACTCTTTGCGCAATTTATTTTAGGCTTTTTAACGCTCGCCTTTGTCGCAACTCCGGTTTTTACTCTTCTTGCTCAATCAGCGCCGTCCGATGGAACAGGTTCTTTGGGTACATCTGATTCCGCCACCACTGGTTTATCGTCTCCGGCGCACGTTGCCACCTCATCTGCCTCCACGCGAGCAGAGATGATTCAGACCCAACCTATGACCCTTTCACCTGAAGCACCCACATCAGAAGACGTAGTAAGACCACAACCTGTTTCACAAAAACCGGCAACTCTAGCGTCGTCTTCAGCAGTCTCGGCCCCGGTTTTGACTCAAACCACACCCCCGAAGCCTCAAAATGCTCCGCCAGCAAGCCCAGAAACACCTGGAACGCCCGGCATGAGTGTTTGGACGCTGATAATGATCGGCTCGGCCGCGATTGCCGCTGGAACATATGCCGCACGGCGTATGCGTTCAGGCAAGAGATCTTAAAGTAACAACGACAGCAAACACGATGACAGCCAAAACTGCAAAAATATAAAGTCACTGATCGAGCAAAAGAAGCAGGATCTAGAGGACATGGTTCGCGGCTGGCCGAGGGAGAAATTAAAGGAAATAGCAAAGGATAAGATTTTAGGAGAGCATGAGCGAGCACGAGTGGAAAAATGGGAAGATACTAGAGAAAAATATAACGCTCTTAAAAATACAATTGAACGCCTCCAGAAAGGTTTCAACCTTTGCATGCAGAATTTTGATTTACCCGGCAGGAAAACTATTTATATCATCCACGGGTGTCCGTCGAAGGCGGAAGAATCAATGAGGCCGGAAACGCGGACATGCGACAAACACTGGATGCTGTGGATCAAAGGAAAGCTTGAAAATATTCCATAAAGCTTTGGGGGGCGAAGTTATTGAATTGAACGGCAGTGGACACTATACGTTAGGCGATATGAAGACAGAAGAGTTCCCTGAACTACTTGATGCAATTAATTCATAGTTTTTATTTTTAATGCGACATATATGTCTCGCGGAGAACTTATAGTCAGGTTCGAAAAGGTATCATTCGGATACCGCCATACAAACCCGCTTTTAACAGAGGTTGATTTCACAATTCGCCGCGGAGCAAAACTTACGCTTATGGGGCAAAATGGTGCCGGAAAAAGCACTATTTTTCAGCTGGTCACGGGCGCTATAAAACCGGATTCAGGGCTCATTCATATAGCGCCGGATCTTACAACTGCCGTTAGCAGGCAAGTTGTTTCGCGAGACCAGCGCGAATTCACGGTTCGTGAGTTTTTTGAAAAATGTTTCGAAAATAAAGTGTATGATATCGATCCTAAGATTAATGCCGTGCTGAAAGTTGTAAACCTTAAGGCGGAGCATGAAAGGAAGATAAAATCTTTTTCCGGGGGACAGCAGGCGCGCCTTCTTCTGGCCTCCGCTCTTATCCAGGATCCGGACCTCCTGCTGCTTGACGAGCCGACAAACAATCTTGATAAGGCAGGTATCGCCCACCTTACCGACTTTCTTATTAACTATAAAAAATCATGCATTGTCATTTCGCATGACGCGGATTTTCTTAACGCGTTCACGGAAGGCGTTCTCTATTTGAGCGTTTATACGAAAAAAATAGAGCAGTATGCCGGCAACTACTTTAATGTCGTCGCCGATATTTCCGCCCGCATTGAAAAAGAGAACAGAAAAAATGCCATGCTTGCGAAAGAGATCCAGCAGAAAAAAGAACAGGCTAACAAGTTCGCCTTTAAGGGAGGGCAGATGCGGCTTGTGGCAAAACGCATGCGGGATCTTGCGGCCGAACTTGAAGAAGAAAAAGTTGATATCAGAAAAGAGGACAAAACGATCAGACACTTTACTATTCCGTTTCAAGCGGATCTCGTCGGGGTGATTTTGCGGATTACATCATATACGGCGGTCAGAAATCATAAAACAGTAACCAGAGAGGCCGATATTTCTTTGCACAAAAACAACCGACTGCTTCTGATGGGGCCAAACGGTACTGGCAAGACAACGCTCCTTGAGTCAATCGCTCTTGGAACCTCAAAAGGCGCTGTCGTCACATCCGGAGTTCGCATCGGCTACTATCGGCAGGACTTTTCAATGCTTAATTTTGAGGATACGGTGTATGACTCGCTTTCTTGCGTGATGGAAAAGCTTATCGAAGAAGACCTTCGCGCCGCAGCCGCAAATTTTTTGATAACAGGAGACCTTATCCGCACAAAGATAGGCAATCTTTCCGAGGGGCAAAAAGGTCTTGTCGCATTGGCGCGCCTTGTATTGCAAAAGCCGGGACTGCTTGTTTTGGATGAGCCGACCAATCACATGAATTTTCGCCATATTCCGGTCATCGCCGAGGCGCTTAATAAATATCAGGGCGCCCTGGTGCTCGTAAGCCACGTTCCGGAGTTTGTACAAAAGATACGGATTGACGAGGTTCTTGACTTAGAAAAATAAACTGGTTTAATGTATTACAATTTAAAACTCGTTTTACCAATAGGTCGAACAAATTTTCCTGTAATTAGCATTTTGGGGGCGATTGTGCTATGCTGGAAAACGGTCTATCGTTTCAGTTGTTAATTGTTAAATAAAATTTAACCATGAATAATGAACAAGCACCGGCGAGTTCTGCCTCAGCACCTGAACCTCGCTCACGCATCACTACAATGCTGAAGAAATTCAATAAAAAAGTCGCCATTTTCGTTACGGTTGTCGTTGTAATCGGCGCATTCGCATATATGTATAAAGGATATTTTGTTGCGGCAATGGTCAATGGCCAGCCCATAAGCCGGTTCGCCGTGATTCAGGAGCTTGAAAAGGAATCCGGCAAAAAAGTTCTTGATGCCATGATAACCCAAAAGCTCATTAACGGCGCTGCTCAAAAAAGTGGTGTGTCAGTAACACCCGACGAGGTTGACGCTCAGATAAAAACTATCGAGTCCAGTCTTCAGGCGCAAGGAGGAACGCTTGATGCGGCTCTGCAGGGCCAAGGCATGACGCGCGAAGACCTTACAAAGCAACTCACATTAAAACTCACGGTAGAAAAAGTTCTTGCGGACAAAATTCAGGTTTCTGACGACGAAGTGGCAAAATATATTCTCGATAATAAGATTGAGGTTCCGAAAGGACAGGAGGCTATGGCACAAACCCAGCTTAAGGACCAGCTGAAAAACCAGAAATTCAACCAGGCTGCGGGCGAATGGGTTGCTTCCTTAAAAACTCAGGCAAAAATTAGCAACTTTGTGAATTATTAAATCTCACTATAAGAAAAATATCCCACAACGGGGGATATTTTTTATATGGCAAATTTGTGGAATAAAAATAAGCGAAGCTGTATAATGGAGCATATGGAGAAACACACAAACGCATCGGAAAACGGGCCCGTTCCGCCGTTTTTACCGCCATATTTTTACGGCTTTATGCTTGTTTTAGGAATCGTTCTTGATTTTTTATTGCCATTCCCGATTTTTTCGGTGAGATGGGCGGGAGCGGTCCTCGGCCTGGCATTAGTGCTTTCCGGCATATTTATTGTGCGCCTGGCCATCAAGGAGTTTGAGGCAAACAAGGTCAGTCACCGTTTTAAAGCGGTGGGAAAACTTTTGACCAAAGGGCCGTATGCATACAGCAGAAATCCGATGTACGTAAGCTATACTCTTATCTATAGCGGGGCAGCGTTCGCAATAAACAGCAACTGGCCGCTTATTTTACTCATTCTCGTTTTGCTTGTGATAGACCTCGGAATTGTCCGGGACGAAGAAGAGTATCTCGAAAAAAAATTCGGCGAGGAATACAGTTTTTATAAGAAAAAAGTCCGGCGTTGGATCTAACTCGCCCAGAATCGGCTTATGTGGAATCTTTGTGAAAATTTCATGAAACGAACGCACACAGCACTCGCATCTTCTTGTGGCGGCACGTTTTAACGGGTGTGAACTCTAAAAATACTATTATAATAGTCGGAATATCCGGAGTCTTTCTTGCGGGCGCTATTTTATTAGTTATTTTTTTCCCTCCACCGTCTAGCACGTAAAAAAATTTTGTCCCCGGACAATACCCGTAGTGTCTATTCAAATCCGATATATGGACTTTCATTCCAGTATCCAAAAAAATATTTTCTTGAAGAAAAAGAGGTAGGTACTGCTATCCGAGCGTATCATGTTCTTACTCTGACGCTTGATAGCGTCGAAAATAAGCGGATACGAGAAGGGAAAATAGCGGGGTTCCTGCCTTTTTATACCATCGAGCCGGACTACGCCAGGCGGAAAGTATTGCGTTTAATAGCGGAGCATGGCTTTATTCGGTTGCAGTCGTTTATAACGACCCAAAAGATATCATTTTGACTGACTACTGGGACGTTATCGTCAAAACGCTATCACTTGAAAACTGACGCTACTCGGAAAGCTCATCCTGGTAAAGAGCCGAAAAAATGAGTAATTGAGCTTTTTGACAGTCTATATTTCCTAACTTCATAAAAAATTGAAATTTTGGCTCTTTTACTGGGTTTTTAGTATCGGTAAAGAGTGGATTACTCTGTTGAAGTGTTCTCATGTTAGGTTTATCATAAGGAGAGAAGCGGGGATTTAGCGCTTACAAGTTATAAACACATATGGCAAAAAGGAAACCTTTTTTGAAGAATAATTTTAAGAAACCAGTGAAAGTAAAGCCGAAAAGAATGCCAAAGGCTAGTGCGATACGAGCGCAAAGGAAAAAGATAAAACAAAAGAAAATTTTTCAAAAAAAAAGATTCGCTGGAGTAAGAACGCCCCGCGACGTTATACTTATTAAAAAAGATCATGACGGACGTCTCGTAAAGCCGGGTGAAAACCCGATCCTTTCTCCCCGGCGCGAACACGATTGGGAAGCTTATCAGACATTCAACCCCGCCGCTATATTTGAGGGGGGAAAAGTGCAATTGCTCTATCGTGCGTTGGGAAGCGACGGAGTATCCCGCCTAGGACACGCCGAAAGCACGGATGGTATCACTATTGACTTTCGTTCGGACAAACCGGTTTTTATTTGTGGACGACGCCCCGAAAAAGATAGCGCGGTTTCCTATGAGGCAATGCAGTATATTTCCGGGGGAGGATGCGGAGGATGCGAAGACCCGCGCCTTACTGTGATAGGCGATACGGTATATATGGTATATGTATCATTTGACGGATGGAGTCCGCCGCGGATCGCACTTACTTCAATTAAGCTTGACGATTTTCTTGCTAAACGCTGGAAGTGGGCAGGTTCAAAAATAATCTCTCCTCCAGACGTTATCGACAAAAGCGGATGTTTGTTTCCCGAGATTATCCGGGGGAAGTATGTTATCTTGCACAGGATATTTCCCAATATTCTCCTTGACTATGTTGACGATCTTGAATTCAAGCACGGAACTCATCTGAAAGGAGAATATACTATTCCTGTTCGTAAAAATAAATGGGACAGCCGAAAAATCGGCGCCGGAGCACCTCCTCTCAAGACAAAATACGGCTGGCTTCTTATTTATTATGCCGTGGATAATAAAGACGCCTCTCAATATAAAATAGGAGCGATGCTCCTTGACCTCACGCATCCGGAACGCGTCATTGCCCGCTCGGATGCTCCAATACTGGAACCGGCCGAATGGTATGAGAACGCCGGACATAAGGCCGGTGTTGCGTACCCATGCGGAGCAGTCGTGATGAACGGAACGCTTTTTGTGTACTATGGCGGAGCCGATACGGTTGTCTGCGTCGGAACGGTAAACCTCGATACGTTCATCGAGGCTCTTATGAAAAGCAAAACTCCAAAACTCAAAAAACACAAGTCAAAAATGAAATGAGCATAGCTCGCCGCTCCGATGAAAACCCGATATTGCTTCCCAACAAAGACCATCCGTGGGAAGCGGAGGCAGTTTTCAACTGCTGTCCGGTTCGAAAAGGCCACACCATCAATCTTTTATACCGTGCGGTTTCTTCTCTCCATTTTCATGCCGAGGCGGGAACGCAACTTCGCGTGTCGTCCATCGGGCTTGCCGAAAGCAAGGACGGCATACATTTCAAAAAACGAAGACAATTTATTTTACCGGAAGAAGATTGGGACCGCTACGGATGCGAAGACCCCCGCGTTACAAAGCTCGGGGATAAATATTATATTTTTTATACGGCGCTCTCTCGGTTCCCACTTTCTCCGGAAGGCATACGCGTAGGAGTTGCGATAACTAAAGATTTCAAAAAGATCGAAAAACATCCGGTAACGCCGTTTAATTCGAAGGCAATGGCGCTCTTTCCGGAACGCATTGGCGGAAAGTACTGGGCGATACTTACGGCAAATACCGATATGCCTCCGGCGCGCGTTGCGCTCGCCTCTTTCGAACGGGAAGAAGACATATGGTCGGCGATGCATTGGGCGGATTGGTACGCCTCGCTTGATTCTCATGTCCTTCCGCTTCAGCGTTCTCACGAGGACCATATCGAGGTCGGCTCGCCCCCCGTCAAAACAAAGCACGGGTGGCTTGTCATTTATTCCTACATTCGGAATTATTTTTCTCCGAATAAGATATTCGGCATTGAGGCGGTTTTGCTCGACCTTCAAAATCCCATGCGTATCATCGGGCGAACGAGTGCCCCCATCATGGTACCGGAAGAAGAGTACGAGAGGTACGGGGAGATACCAAACATCGTTTTTCCGTCGGGGGTTCGCTTTGAAAAAGGTAGAGTTCATATTTACTATGGGGCCGCAGATTCAACATGCGCCGTCGCGTCGTTCAAACTGACCGAGCTTTTGCGTGCAATGTTTCCTCCAGAGCGCAAGGAGGCGCATTTTAAACGACCTCCGGAAAACCCTATATTGAAGCCTATTCCGGAACACGCCTGGGAGGCAAAAGCAGTTTTCAATCCGGCGGCGGTCGCGATTGGTGGGAAAATACATATTGTCTATCGTGCGATGTCCGAAGACAACACGTCCGTTTTTGGACACGCCATGACCGTTGACGGCGTACACATCGCAGAACGCGACGTGGAACCGATATACCTTCCGCGCGAAGAATTCGAGCGCAAGCTTCAGCCGGGAAATTCCGGCTGTGAGGACCCGCGCCTCACAAAAATAGACAGAAAAATTTTTATGCTCTATACAGCTTTTGACGCAAAAAACCCTCCGCGGGTCGCTCTTACGTCCATTTCAGCCGACGATTTTGAGAAAAGGAAATGGAACTGGTCGCGTCCAATTCTCATATCTCCTCCCGGGTTAGATGACAAGGATGCATGCATTTTTCCGGTGAAGTTCAATCGAAAATATATTATATTCCACCGTATCGGACGAAGTGTCGACCTCGCGTTAGTTGATGACCTTGAGTTTAAAAAAGAACGGCCGTGGCTGGAGGAGCATAAGTGGCTCATGCCCCGAAGAGGTTCCTGGGACGGGGAGAAGGTCGGCATTGCGGCCCCTCCGGTCAAAACAAAGCACGGATGGGTGCTCTTATACCACGGCGTTTCGGATATCGACCACTGGTATCGTGTTGGGGCATTGTTGTTAGACAAGCGGAACCCGACAAAAATTCTTGCAAGAACCCTTCACCCGATATTTGAGCCCGAGATGCCGTACGAAAAAACGGGGCAAGTTGCTCATGTTGTTTTTCCGTGCGGGAACGTCGTGCGCAAAGAGAGCATATACATATACTACGGCGGAGGGGATTCGGTGGTGGGAGTCGCATCTATTGAAATACGTGCTCTTATGAAAGCGCTTGGAAAGTAAGACGGATCGAACCTCTACAAATACTCGGTCGCTTCCCTTAAATACTCTTGGACTAATTCCTATGTATTACGCCGAAAAACACACGCGTTCAGTAGTAATCAATAACATTCCGCATCACGGTCATTATTTCTGACCTTGCTCTTATTTTTTCTATAACACATCGCTAGGACATCGCACTCGGGCTTATTGTCATAATCAATGTCACACGTGCTCTCTTGTATTATCTTCACGAGCACATCTTGAATCGGCTTGACTGGGGAAGAGAAGAGATTGGCGGTGAGGCATTGAAAGAAATCCTAGATTCCTCTATACTTCAGGAGTTACTCTAACGTTTACCCACATGGAACAAAAGCCTCGTTGTCAAAGCTGCGGAATACCGGTTGGCGAATTTATTCAAAAAGACGGGAGTAAGGCAGCAAACTTCGGAACCAACATGGATGGTTCGACGAACTCCGAATACTGTTCAACATGCTTCCAAAAAGGAACATATACAGACCCCGATGAAACGCTCGAAACCATGATGGAAAAGACGGAAATGAACATGATTGAAAATCTCCATTTTCCAACAGCGCGCGCTCACGACCTTGTTGAAGAAATCACACCAAAGCTCAAGCGGTGGAAGCGTCTATGAGTATTAAAATTCATACCCTCCTTCACATAAAAAGGATCCCCGAAAGGGGATTTTTATATTACAGTTCTCATGGCAAGAGATAGTATAACGCCATTGAGCAGAAGTCCTATCGCGACAGCCGTCCAACCGCTCCAGAGAAGTGTCGTGATCCAAGCAGCGACATTAAGGCCGTGAGAACCAAATCCCGCTCCGACAAGGCCTGCGATGAGCGAGTGCGATTTACTGATAGGGTAACCGTTCCGCGCGGCAATAAGTCCCCAGAGGATAAGCCCAATCATGGCGGCCGCAATGGTTTTGAGATTGATATGCGAAACATTAACGAACCCTTTGCTGATGGTTGCGGCAACCGCAGTGCCGCTGGTGGCACCCGCGACGTTCATGACGACTGCAATCATAATTGCGATACGCGGAGGAAGAACGGACGTTGAGACAACCGTTGCGATCGCGTTCGGCGCATCTGTCCAGCCGTTGATAAATTCAGCCATTAGGACAAGGAAGAGGACGAAGAGAAGTCCTGCTTCCATGCCTATAGTTTCCGCGATATTGACTTGACGACGTCCGCCACATTTTCACAATGGTCGGTTGCTTCCTCAAGCTTCTCAATGATATCTTTCCACTTGAGAAACATCCGGTCATTCACCACAGGGTCGGTATCAAGCGCCTCAAGGGCTCTGCGTTTGACGGTGTTTGCTATATGATTGACAAAGTACCCGTGGAACTTAGCATCGTGGGAATTGCGGAACATGCCTTCGAGCATTCCCATCTCCAACGCCGAATTTCCGACCATTTTATAATATACTAAAAATACAAAAATGTCAATAAACTTTCCGGTTAAGCTCTTTCAGACAAAAATTTTCAAGTGGTATCGCGTACACGGCAGACACGAACTGCCGTGGAGAAAATCCCACAGCCCGTACCGCATCCTTGTTTCCGAAATAATGCTCCAGCAAACGCAGGTTTGCCGGGTCATTCCAAAGTATAAAAGTTTTCTCAAAAAATTTCCGACTATAAAAAAACTTGCCGAAGCCCCTCTGCTGGCGGTCCTGAAGGAATGGCGCGGTTTGGGATATAACAGAAGAGCGGTGTATCTGAAGCGCACAGCGGAAATAATTCTGCGTGAGCATAAAGGGATTTTTCCAAAAGAAGCTGAGACCCTCCTAAAATTTCCCGGCATAGGACGCTACTCGGCCGGAGCAATTCGCGTATTCGCCTGGAACGAACCTGATGTTCTCATTGAAACGAACATCCGCAGAGTTTATATTCATTTTTTCTTCCGCAACCATGAAAAAATTTCTGATAGCAAACTCAAAAAAGTTATAGAGCGCACCACGCAGAGAGCGAATCCAAGAATTTGGTACTGGGCGCTCATGGACTACGGAGCTGCCGCTCTCAAAAGCGTTCCGAACCCAAACCGAAAGAGCAGGCACTACGCGAAGCAAAAACCGTTTAGCGGCTCCCGAAGGCAGGCGCGTTCAAAAGTCCTCGGATATATGATGAAAAAAGAAGGCGGAGCCCGCCTTCCTCTGATAAAGCGCATTTTAAATTCAGACCGAAAACTTCAGAAGTATTCCTTGCAAGCCCGTTCAATCCTTGAAGAGCTTGGGAGTGAAGGATTTCTTGTTTCTCGGAAAGGCCTTTGGCGCGTCTCTGAAAATTAAACTGCCCGCGCTGCCTCCTCGAGCGTAGTGAGTCCTGCCAAAACTTTTTCACGCGCGTCCTGTTTTAGGGTTTTCATGCCAGCTCCTTCAATATATGCCTGCAACGCGGACATAGGACTCCGTTCAACAATAAGTGCGCGCAATTGGTTATCAAATTCAAAAAGTTCAAAAATTCCTACACGTCCATAAAATCCCGTCTTACTGCATTTTGCGCAGCCTTCACCTTTCATAAACCGGTGTACAACGGTTGAGTCAATATCAAAATATTTCAAGTACTCCGGACTCGGCACATACGGAACTCTGCAATTCTGGCATATTTTACGGACAAGCCGCTGGGAAATGACGCCGTTGAGCGCGTACGCGATAAGGCTCCGGTCAATATTCATATCCATGAGGCGGGCAATGGTTCCGGCGACGGTATTGGCGTGAATTGTCGAAAATACAATGCGACCGGAAAGAGAGGAGCGTATGGCGTTCTCCGCGGTTTCGTGGTCGCGAATTTCTCCTATCATCATGCCGTCAGGGTCTTGCCGCAAAATCGAGCGGATGCCCGTCGCAAAGTCAAAGCCCTGCGTCGGGTTTACCTGTACCTGCCGTATATTCTCAATAGAAAGCTCAACAGGGTCTTCAAGCGTTATGATATTTCTCTCCTTGCTTTTGAGCTCAATAAGAATAGAGTAGAGCGTCGTTGTTTTTCCGGACCCTGCGGGGCCGGTAACAAGAACCATTCCGTACGGGCGCGTGATTAGACGCTTCAGCGCTGAGTACTCCTTATCGTCAAGTCCGAGATCTTTCAGTGAAATAAGCATTTCTTCGCGGTTCAAAAGCCGAAGAACCACAGCTTCTCCTTTGACGGTCGGAAAAATGGAAACGCGAATGTCAAACAGCCGTGCGTGCTGAGCGCCAGAGACTGTTTCAGCCTGCGCGCGAAGCTGTGGATTCGGTTTTTCTTCTTCAGCGCCTGGAATTCTTCCGAAAAGGCGTGAAAGGGGATCGGAACGCCCTTCCTTTCCGCGAAGTGTCTCCTCTTCGTGAGCGGCTTGAAGGTTCGGCTTGTACAGAAATTCAAAATGGCCGTCCTGGGGGCCAACATGCGTTGTTATATCAAGGTTGCTTAACGCCTTAATGCGGGTAGTGAGGGGTTCAAGGTCATAGAGCGGCCATAATCCCTTTTCCTGTAAAATACCGTCTATCCGAAACCGGATGGACATTTCTTTCACAAGGGGCTCGATGTGGATGTCGCTTGTTCGTTCCGTAATAGCCTGCGTCAGGACAGTATCAAAGAACTCCTCGATTGTTATTTCGTTTTTCGGCGGTTCGGCTTGAGCCATACGTTCGGCAGACCAGTGCCTCCGGAGCAGTCCGACAACACCGATGCAAAGTTACAAATATGCATATATCGTACCATTTTTGAAGGTAAACATTATCCACAGTTTGCGTTGTCATCCTTGCCAAAACACGCAAAATGGGGGTATGGAACAGCAACAAATGCCGGCGCGCATGATTTACGCGCTTTTTGGAGCCACTATCCTTGTTTCGCTTATTAGCGGGTACGTATACGCGCTGACGGAGAAAAGTTCCGGATATGAAGACTGATACTCGGCAGGGGTGGAAGCGGAAAGAAACCAAGCGACGCGTGCAATCGCATGCGATGAAAAAAGACAAGCATCTCTGGACGCCAAAAAAGCCACTGACGCGGTAAACCCATTCGAGAGCACCCAAACGAATCCGCTCGGAGCGGGATACCAGAATCCCTTGATAAAGCGGCGGTTAACCTGTTCAAGTAGTTCAGTGACGATGGGTTAAAATTGGTTTTTCTCTATTTACATATATCGACATATTTCGTAACAATTTTTATTTTTCGTTTTTTACATTCGCTCTTGGACTCGCCGCTGTTTTAGGCGGTCTCGCATTCACGAATGCCGCCCCCCTCACCTATTGCCATACCATTTCCGATCGCAGAACTTAGAAATTGCGCCGACAAACAAAGTTGTTCGGCGTTTTGTGATGACCTTGTAAACTGTCAAGCCTGCTATGATTTTGCAAAAAGCCATAATCTTTTGAAAGAAGGCGAACGCGCTGCAGACCTTCCAAAAATCAGACCTGGAGGGTGCTCTTCGATTTCGACCTGCAAAGCGTATTGTGAAAACGCCGCGAATCGCGCCATTCCCAAAAGTTCGATTTCCGGAGAACAGCCCGGCATCTTCGGGCTTCTCCTGTGGCCGTTGATACAGGTTCTTCGGCAATAGTTTTTTAAGTCATACAGTCGCCCTTGGCGGCTGTTTTTGTTATAATTCAAGCATGCCATTTTTGTTTTCAAATTGGATACTCGTCGCCATTTTTGCTTATTTTCTGCATGCCGGAAACGTCATCATGGACAAGATTCTCCTAAAAGAGCATCACATATCAAATCCCTTCAGTTATGCATTCTATGGAGGAATTTGGGGGGGGCTTGCCTGCATATTGATACCCTTTGCGTCCTTTTTTGTTCCGAGCGTTTCGGTTCTTCTGTTAGCGTTCTTATCCGGCGGAGCTTCCATAGCGGCCCTTATGTTCTTTTATAGCGCAATGAAAGAGGGGGAGCCATCTCGCATTTCGACACTGCTCGGAGGATTGAGCCCTGTCTTCGTCTTCTTTCTTTCTTTTCTGTTTTTCGGAACCTTTATAGAAGGTTTTGACCTTGTCGCATTCTTCATTCTTATTCTAGGTGGAGTTATCGTAACGTACGAACCGCATCAACATTCCGGACGCAGGCGTTCAACGCGGATAGCTCTTGTTGTACTTGCTGCGTTCTGCTTTGCTCTTACATATGTTTCGGCACGCGCTGTTTTTAATTCGACACCGTTCCTTACCGGATTCATTTGGACTCGTTTCGGGGCATGTGTGGCCTCGCTCTTACTTCTGCTCCATCCCTCGCTTCGCAAAAACATTTTTTCATGGTCTCCGCGTCGAAGTTCGCATACGTCGGGACTGTTCGTCACAAATAAACTTGCGGCCGCCGGAGGTTTTTTTCTTTTAAGCTACAGCATTTCCCTCATTCCTTTCGCGTCTCCGGAAAAAGTAAGCATCGTGAACGCCATGCAGGGAATTGAATATGTGTTCGTTTTTCTTCTGGCCCTGTTTCTTTCAGTCTCGTATCCGGCGGTTATTTCAGAACATATTGACGCAAAAACAATTCTTCTGAAAATTACAGCCGTGCTTTGTGTAGCCGGTGGTCTTATTTTACTTGCATTTGGTTCTTAAGCATCCCACATGAGAAAACATAAAAAAATTATAGTAGTGGGTTGTGGCTTTGCATTTCTTGCCGTTTTTTTGTACGTGCTATCCCGCCCGTTTCCGAGTAATCAAAAAATAAATTACGGAATGACGTTCTCAAAAATATTTTCGGAGAAAATGAACGGCGATTGGAAAACTGCATATCTCGCACTGCTTGACGACCTTGGGGTGCGCAGATTGCGTCTTGCGGCGTACTGGCCGGAAATTGAAAAAACGGAAGGAACGTACGACTTTTCGGATACGGACTGGCAAGTGAGCGAGGCATCAAAGCGCAAAGTTGAAATTGTTCTTGCTGTCGGCGAAAAGCTTCCAAGATGGCCCGAATGCCACACTCCCGAGTGGGTGAACGCCTATCCTAGGGGCGAACGGCAGGAAAAACTTATCCGCCTTATTGAGGCGGTTATCAATCGGTATAAAAGCAATGCATCTATAAAAATGTGGCAAGTTGAGAACGAGCCGTTTCTTCCCTTTGGTGAGTGCCCCGGACTTGATAAAACATTTCTAGGCAGAGAAATTTCTCTTGTGAGGTCTTTGGACACAGGACGCACGATACTTCTCACGGACTCCGGAGAACTTGGAACATGGATACCCGCGGCGCGCAGGGGAGACGCGTTCGGAACCAGCATCTATTTCCAGGTAAATAACCGCTTTTTTGGACAAATGGCCTATCATTTGCCTTCAGGATTTTTCCGCGCGAAAAAGCGCGTGCTTGATTTTTTTGTTCCTGAAAAACGCGACATCGTCATAGAGTTCCAGATGGAGCCGTGGACTCATCTTCAAAACTACGAAACCGAAGTCGAAGAACAGATGAATGCGTTCTCCGCGATGTCTTTTGACGACCGAATTCTATTCCTGAAGAAGACCGGTTTCGATACCGCCTATCTCTGGGGAGGGGAATGGTGGTATTGGCTTAAGACCGTAAAAAATATGCCGGAGTTTTGGGAGAAAGGAAAAAAACTATTTGCAGATGATTAGCTTTTGAATATGCCGGCATTCGCAAAAAAATTTTTAATAGCTCTTACGCTTCTTTTTGTTGCGCTTGGAACCTGGTATGCCGCGGAATTGCGTCCGAAACTTTCGTCCGTGACCCCTCATCCGTCCCATTCCGCTCCGATCTCTCCCACTCCACCACCCTCTGCTCCTGTTGGCAGCCCAACCTCTAAACTCGTTTTACCGCCGGAAAAGAGGGAAGTACCCATACTCGCAAAAAAACGAGAAGTAAGCACTTCGACTCCGCTCCGCGCTCTTCCCGCTCTGAAGTCGGAACCGACGGGAGTTTTAACCAAAGACGGAGATATTCGTTTTACGAACGAAGAACGCGCCAAGGCGAAGATTGCTTTGCTTTCAGAGTCGGAAATTCTTGACGGTGCTGCCGAAGAAAAAGTTGAGGATATGTTCGCGCGCCAGTATTTTGAACACGTCTCGCCCGCTGGTGTCGGTATGGCAAACCTTGTCGAAAAGGACGGCTACGATTATATCGCCGTCGGGGAAAATCTCGCTCTTGGAAATTTTTCCGATGATCATGCCCTTGTTCAGGCGTGGATGAACTCTCCCGGGCATCGGGCGAATATTTTAAACCCTCGTTACCGCGATATCGGAGTTGCCGTGCGGCACGGTGTGTTTGAAGGAAGAGAAGTGTGGCTTGCGGTGCAAGCCTTCGGAAAAAACGCTTCAGCGTGCCCCACAGTCGATAAAACGGCGTCTTCAAGCATTACCCTCAAGCAATCCGAGCTTTCCATGCTTCAGCCAAAGCTTTCCACACTAAAAGAGGGGATTACGGCGCTCGGGACGACCCAAAAGGGAATTGTGGCAGAGATAGAAACGCTTGCGGCCCAGGGGAACGACCTGGTCAGCCGCGGAAACGCCAAGATTGAGAAAGGGAATGAGGTGTATCAGACGAGCGGCTCCAAAGAAAAAGCGAGTTCGTATTGGAATGACGGCGAAAACTTGCAACATGAAGGACAGAAAATATTTGACCAGGTAAAACAAAGACAAAGTGATCTCGAAACTCTTTCCTCAAACATTGAAAAACTTATTAAATCATATAATATGCTCATTAGTGAAGCGTCTCTGGCATATCAGGCGGTATCTGACATGACAAAGCGTTACAACGCGTCAGTGCAGGCTTTTAACGCCTGCTTGGATTCCTAAATATTAAACCATATGGAGGAAATATCTTTCGAAGAATTCAAAAGGGTTGAACTCCGGGTCGCGCGCATCCGCGAAGCGAGCCGCGTTGAGGGTTCGGAAAAGCTTTTGAAGCTTTCAGTTGAACTTGGCGCCGAAAAAAGACAGATCATTGCCGGTATCGGCAAGGCATATTCTCCGGAGGAGATCATCGGGAAGGAAATAGTTGTCGTCGCAAACCTTGCGCCTCGTATGCTTATGGGCCATGAGTCTCAAGGAATGCTTCTCTGTGCGGATGCCGAGCTTCCTGTTTTGCTCGCGCCGTCCCGCGAGGTTTTGCCTGGAAGCAGTATTCTGTGAAAAATCCATGGAAGCCCTTATTTCAATAAAAATTCCTGGCAGTATTTCCCGGATAGAGCTTGAAAAAAAACTGAAAAAAATTGCTCGCGCTGACACCACTTTGCTTGTCGAGGCGTGTGACGCTTACGGTCGCCGGATATTCATCGCTGGAGTCGGAAAACATATGGCAGAATTGCTGAAGGACCGTAAAACACTTTTCAGCCTTTCTCCGCCGTTACGTTGTTTCGATATCCGGGAGGTTATGCGTATGTATAAAAAATATGCGAAAAAAAAGCATCGATAAAAACGAGATAGTAGCACGGGTCGTTGTCATAAGAAACGGCAGAATTCTCTTGTGCCGCCATAAAGGAAAGTTATACTTTTTTTTGCCGGGAGGGGAGGTTGAATTCGGAGAGCTTGCTAAAACGGCGGCAATCCGCGAAATGCGCGAGGAAACTGAAGGCATTTTCCATCCAAAACGGGTAATTGGCGCTGCTGAAAATATCTACGGCACAAGAGGTAACCGCCGCCATGAGGTGAACGTTATATATGAAGGAACGCTTACGGGCAGCGGCATGTCCGTAGAATCGCACATTGAGTTCGTATGGGTGCCGCTTTTAAAATTCAAGACTGCTTCGTTCATGCCAAAAACAATTAAAAAAGCCCTTTTGGCATGGTTTAAAAATAAAAAACCTTTCTGGGAAGAAGAAAATAATCTTTGATATGCGTCGCACTATGAAGAAAAAAAATGTGCTCGTTCTCATGGGCGGTCCCTCGCCTGAACATGATGTTTCTCTCAATACCGGCCGCGAAATACTTAAAGCTCTTGACCGTAAAAAATATGTGGCGCACCCCGTAACCGTCACGAAAGAAGGGATGTGGCTTCTTTCGAACGCTGCGCGCGTTCATAATCAGGGAGGGCATTCGCTTAAAAAAAGAACTGCATTAACACTTCAACCTGCTCATAATAAAAATTCTTTTCCGATAAAAAATATCGATGTTGCGTTCATTGCAATGCACGGACGCTTCGGCGAGGATGGCACCGTGCAGGCTCTTCTCGAGACATTCGGAATCCCTTACACGGGCTCCGGAGTTCTTGCAAGCGCTCTTGGGATGGATAAACCCCGCTCGCTTTTGATATTCCGGCAGGCCGGCCTTTCAGCTCCTGACTTTTGCGTGTTTTCCAAGGATGACTGGAAAAAAAGAAGATCGGCCGTGCTTTCAAAAATTTTGAGAAGCTTTCGGTTTCCATTTATCACAAAACCGGCCGATGCGGGTTCGAGTGTCGGAGTTGCTATTATAAAGAAAAAGAGCGAATTACGGCATGCCATTTTGTCCGCTTTCCGCCACTCAAATACGATCATGGCGCAGGTATTCGTAAAAGGAAAGGAACTTACCTGCGGAGTTCTTGAAAATAGGAACGGAGAGCTTGAAGCGCTTATGCCAACCGAAATTATTCCGAGGGCTGGTGTTTTTTATGATTACTCTTCGAAATACGGCGATGGGGGAAGCACCCATCTTATCCCGCCGAAAAATATGTCTCCGTCCGTCATCGGCAGAATACAAGCGGCGGCATGCATTGCCCACCGGGCCCTCGGATGCAGAGGTTTTTCTCGTACCGATTTTATTCTTGCTTCCAACGGAACTCTTTTCGTGCTCGAGTTAAACACCATTCCTGGCATGACGCAAACAAGCCTCTTGCCCGAAGCGGCTAAAGCTGCCGGCATTTCATTTACCGCACTTCTTGACCGAATCCTTGAGACTGCGGAAAAGAAAGGAAAACAAGGCGTTTAATCCATTTTTTAAAATTGCTTGGAAAGCCCATAATTTTGGCTTTTTTTTGTCTTTACATCTGGCTTTTGCAGTTTTTCCACATAGTATATCAGGCCCTGTTTCTGATATACTGTATGCATGTTCGACTCTCGCATTATAGCCCTTGGGGTCATATCATTCGTCATGCTGTGGTTTGCCGCCATGACGTACCAAAGAGATAGAAAGAACCTTGCGTTCGCTTTTCTTTTAAGTTCAATCGGCCTTTGGGCGCTTGTTATCGGCGGTCTTTTTCTTTCGAGCGAAGGATATTCAAGCGACTTTTTAGGGCGCTTGAGCTACGTTTTTGGGAGCTCAATCGCGGTGCTTTTTTGCCTTTTTGCGCTTCGCCACACAGGAAAGAAGCTCGACGTCGCAGGATATTTTATTCTTTTCTTTCCGTTAGCGCTCATCATCCTGCTTGACCTTTTCACAAATTTTTTCATACGAGATGTTTTTGTTGTTGGAGAGGCAAGGGGTTTCCTATATGGCGACCTTCGGTTCTTTCTTGATGCCCACTTTGTGCTTTATTTTGGGGCAGGTTTTTTCTTTTTCACCCGCTATATTCAAAAGGAAACCGAGCCCGCAAAAAAACAGCAGTACCTGTTTATTACCGCAGGGACGATTGTTGGGGTGGCACTCTCTGCCGCGACGAATATCATTCTTCCGCTCTACGGCAGATTTGATCTTCTCTGGGCCGGTCCGGTCGGAGCCGGCGTATGGGCGTCAATTCTTGCGTATTCCGTTCTGCGTGATGACCTTGTAAATATCCGCGTCATCACAACCCAGATGTTCGTCAGCGTTTTCCTGCTTATTTACTTCATCCATATTTTTGAGTTCCATACTTCCGAACAGCTTGCGCTCAACCTCTTCATTTTTGGCATTACCGCTGCTCTCGGCTTTTTCCTCATGCAAAGCGTGATACACGAGGTCAGACAGCGTGAAGACCTTTTGGCGTTAAGCGCGAAGCTGCAGCACGCGAACGATGACCTCAAAAAACTCGACGAATCGAAGTCGGAATTTATCACAATCGCCTCCCATCAGATGCGGACACCCCTCTCAACAAGCAAGGGGTACATTTCCATCCTCATGGAGGGAACATTCGGAAAACTTTCCGCAGGGCAAATCGAGGCGCTTCATAAAATTTATGTTACGAATGAGCGTCTTATCAAGCTTATTGACGACCTTCTTTCGCTTTCACGCATTGAAGCCGGGAAAATATTGTATGATTTCAAGAGGACCGATCTTGTTCAAGCCGTAAAGGAAGTTGTCGAAGAATCCGCCCCCATTACCGAAAAAAAACACCTTCGCATTATTGTAACCATGCCGTCGTTTCCGGCCCCCTATGTGCTGGCGGATGTGGATAAAATACACCAAGTTATCCTGAATCTTCTTGACAACGCCCTCCGCTACACCGACCGAGGAGGCGCCGAGATACGATTTTATCAGACAAATATTGACGAAAAACCCTATTTGGGTATGATAGTTGAGGATAGCGGACGCGGCATCGACCCGGAAGATCTGGCTCATTTATTCACAAAATTTACCCGTTCCGAACGCACACGGAAGCTCTATACCGAGGGCTCCGGTCTCGGGCTGTATGTGGCAAAAAAGGTCATCGAAGACCATAATGGCAGGATTTATGCAACATCTGGCGGAGTCGGGAAAGGAAGCTCATTTTTTGTCGAGTTGCCCATCGTAGAATAATTGCAGTGCAAATAATGCGAATTACATGCGAACGCCGCGAGTGAAGTATTTGTAGCATTCGCGCTCATTCGTAGATTTGCATTTTTTTATGGAACGAACTCTTATCAAAGATACGCCGCGCTCCGCAAGCAGCACTGTTCTCGTAAAAGGCTGGGTCCATGCGCGGCGCGATCACGGAAAAATAATCTTCATCGACCTTCGAGACCGAACCGGTTTTTTGCAAATTGTTTTTATTCCAAAAAATAAGGACGTCTATGATATCGCAACTACTCTCCGGTCGGAATGGGTAATAGAAATATCAGGAACAGTCGGGATGCGACCGAAGGGCATGGAAAATCCTGAACTTGAAACAGGGACCGTTGAAATGCTTGCCGAAAACATCACGGTTCTCAACGAGGCAAAAACGCCGCCGTTTGCCCTTGATACCTCGGGGCTGGAAATAGGGGAGGAGCATCGGCTTACGTACCGGTATCTTGACTTGAGGCGGGCGCGCATGCAGAAAAACCTTAGGCTTCGCCATAAAGTTGTTCTTTTTTTTCGAAACTATCTTTCACACCTCGGTTTTGTCGAGGTTGAAACTCCCATTCTTACGAAAGGAACGCCCGAAGGCGCGAGAGAATTTCTCGTACCATCTCGGCTTCACCCAAAAAATTTTTATGTTCTCCCGCAATCCCCGCAGCAGTTCAAACAGCTTCTCATGGTCGCTGGGCTTGAACGCTATTTTCAGATCGCACGCGCGTTCCGTGATGAAGACCAGCGGGGCGACCGCCAGCCGGAATTTACCCAGCTTGATATTGAGATGAGTTTTATAACACAGGAAGACATTCTCAAGCTCGGGGAGGAACTCATGACAGAAATGGTAAAAGCAATTTGTCCCGATAAGACCATAACTGAAGTGCCGTGGCCTCGTCTTACATATAAAGAGACTCTTGAAAAATACGGAACGGATAAGCCAGACCTGCGCAAAAACAGGAACAACCCGAATGAACTCGCGTTCGCCTGGGTAGTGGACTTTCCGATGTTTGAAAAACTCGAAGACGGCTCTATCGGCGCGATGCACCATCCGTTTACTACACCCAATCCGGACGACATTAAGTTTCTTGATTCGGACCCGGAGAAAGCGCGGGCATGGGCATACGATATCGTTTTGAACGGATATGAAATTTCTTCGGGAAGCATCCGGATCCATACGCGGGACCTTCAAAAGCGCATCTTCCAAATCCTCGGTCTCAAAGACGCTGAAATTCAGGAGAAATTCGGCCATATGCTTGAAGCATTTGAATACGGTGCGCCTCCGCATGGCGGTTTTGCGCCCGGACTCGACCGCATTGTTATGATACTTGCAGGCGAGCCGAACATCCGGGAAGTCATGGCATTTCCAAAAACAGGGGATGCGCGCGACCTTATGATGGGCGCCCCTTCGCCGGTTGATGCGAAAAGCCTCAAAGAAGCTCATATTAGACTTGGTGAATAATATATGGCGTTCACGGTGAAGCAGGAACAATTCGAGGGTCCGCTTGATATTTTGCTCGAGTTTATCGAGAAGGAGAAGCTTTCCATAAATCAGATATCGCTTGCTTCTGTCGCAGATGAGTACGTCCGATTCGTAAAAACACTTACCGCTATCGACCGCGAAGAACTTGCCGAGTTCCTTGTTGTTGCGGCCCAGCTCGTTTTGATAAAGTCTCGTTCGCTCCTTCCTAACACAGCCCTTTCGGAAGAAGAGGAGGTTTCCATTGAAGAGCTCGAACGAAGGCTTGCGGAACATAAGCGCCTAAAAGAGCTTTCTCAAAGTCTGCAGGGCCTTGCCGGAGCAAACAGGCACATGTATACGCGCGAATTTTACAGCGGTTTCGAATCGGTATTCTATCCGCCTAAAAAAGTTACTGCCGGCCTTTTGAAGAAGGTATTTAACGAGATACTGCAGGCTATTCCAAAAATAGAGAAACTTGCGGAAGAAAAAATTAAGAAGATTATAACGCTGGAAGAAAAGATAGGCGACCTCAAAAGAATCCTCGAGAATAAAGTTGAACGGATATTTTCCGATATTGTATCGAAAAGTTCCGACAAAATCGAGATCATTGTAAGTTTTCTTGCGATACTCGAACTTGCGCGCCAGCAGATTGTGTCACTTGATCAGGAAACTCTTTTTGGGGATATTAAAATTAAAAAAGATTAGAGACCGCGCCGGCCATGCCAAATTTGAAAAGTAAAATCGAATCAATCCTTTTTGTTTCCGGAGAAGCACTTGCTCCGAAAAAAATTGCGCGCGTTCTCGGCGAGTCAACAGAGGCCGTCCTCGAAGCTCTGAAAGAATTGAAAAAGGACTACGAAGGGCGCGGATTTGTTATGCTCGAGAACGGCAACGAGTGGCAGATAGGCACGGCACCAGAAAATTCCGCCGTCGTTGAAGAGCTTGTGAAATCAGAATTTACGGAAGACCTTACCCGCGCGACACTCGAAACCCTCACTATTATCGCCTATAAGGGTCCGGCCACCCGCGCCCAAGTAGAATTTGTTCGAGGTGTAAATTCTTCATTTACAATCCGCAATCTCATGGTGCGCGGCCTTATTGAACGCATTGATAACCCAAAGGACTCCAGGTCGTATCTTTACCGGACAAGTTTTGATTTTCTGAAATTTCTCGGTCTTTCATCCGTTAAAGACCTGCCTTCCTATGATGAATTCCGGATACGTGCCGACGAGGTTCTGGCAGAAACGGTTCCGGAAATAGCCGCAACATTGACAGCGGAAGAGTTACCGGCTTCCCGGGCAAAAGCGCCGACACCCCATGAAACTGCTTTGGCGGCTGATGATGAATTTTTGCCGGACGATGGAAATGATGATGACCTTGACGAAGAGGACGACGAAAATGCGGAGGAAGATGCCGGCGGCGATGAGAATGAGAGCAACAAGAGAGAAGAAGACGACGACGCCGCATAATAAGCGTTTGTAAATACGTAATGTACACCGGCGAAATATTTCAAAAGCATGTTTTAACGCTTTCAGCCCTTATTGGAGCCGCTCTTTTTGCTTCTCTTTTTGCGGCACGCTTGCCCTCAACCAACGAAACGGCGAACGCGAATGAGGCTCTTTCCGAAGAAGAAATCCTTCAAAAACCAGACGCTCCGGTTCCTCCCACGCTTTCCGCGTTTGCCATATTTATTATGCGCGAAAAAACAGGGCAGGTGTTCTTTTCAAAAAACGAGACAAATCCGCTTCCTATCGCAAGCATTACGAAGCTCATGACCGCAAGCCTGGCTCTTGAATATTTAGACCTGTTTGACCGGGTCCTTCTCACGGCAGATGCAAGAAAAAATTATGATACAGGAGAAAAACTAAGCAAGGTTCCGGCCGGGGAAACATTTAAAATGGAAGACGCTCTGAAGCTTGCTGTTATAAGTTCGGATAACGACATTGCGCGAGCCCTCGCTGAAGCTGCAGTTGCTAAAGCACGCCCCGAACTTTTTTCATCGCCATTTGCGGAACGAATGCGGATGTTCACAGAACTTATGAACCGGAAACGCGAAGAAATCGGCATGGCCGACTCGCATTTTGACAACCCGACCGGTATCGACTCTTCCGAAAATTATTCAACAGCACGCGACCTTGGCCGCCTTGCATCATTTATTTACCGCACCCATCCGCGCATATGGGACGTCTCCCGCATTGCAAAAACCGATGTGTTTTCTGTCGGCGGTAATCGGTATGAGGCGATCACGACAAATCCTTTGCTTGAAGAATTTCCCGACATCGTCGGAACAAAGACCGGCTCAACCGATGGAGCAAAAGAGTCTCTCGTGCTTGTGTATAATGTTAAAACAGGAGAGCCGATTGTTATAGTCGTCCTTCGATCTGATAACCGCCTAAGGGATGCGCGGACACTCATCGACTGGCTTCAGAACGCGTATAAATTTTAATTCTTCAAAATCGTAAAGCAGACAAACTCTGCTTGTATTTTTTAAAGCAATCACATGCCTCTTCAATCGGCAGAGCTCACGGCAAATGTAATAAAAGTATTCGGGCTTGCCGCCTTAAGCTTTGTTGTTGCGTTTTTCCTGACGCCGTTCCTTACGCATTTCATGTATACGTATAAGCTCTGGCGGAAAGACGTACGCCAAACTTCTCCTGACGGAACAAAAACTCCGCTTTTCGCGGCTCTTCATAAGGACCGCGAGGTACGCGTTCCGCGTTTCGGCGGCGTTCTCGTTTGGCTCACAACGCTTATCCTTGCGCTTTCTTTTTGGTTCCTTGCAAAAATAACCGGGAACGCCGTGTTCGGCAAAATAAATTTTCTTTCACGAGAGCAGACATGGCTTCCGTTGTTTGTCCTGCTTGCTTCTTCACTTCTCGGCCTTGCAGATGATTTTTTACAGGTATTCCGGAGAGGCACGTATGTTGCCGGAGGGCTAAAATTCAAACAAAGACTTTTTATTGTTTTTCTTATCGCACTTGTCGGAGCGTTGTGGTTTTACTTTAAGCTCGACTGGCGTACGATTTATGTTCCGGGATACGGGGACCTTTATATCGACGGCTGGTACATTCCTCTTTTTATCGCAACGATGATACTTCTTTTTTCATCCGGAATTGTCGATGGCATTGATGGGCTTTCCGGAGGGGTCTTCGCGTCCATCTTTGGAGCGTATGCCGGAATCGCTTTTTTTCTCGGTCAGATAAATATTGCGGCATTTGCCGCGGTCATTCTCGGTTCTCTTCTTGCGTTTTTATGGTTTAATATTCCTCCTGCGCGGTTTTATATGGGGGAGTCGGGGATACTCGGACTTACGACCTCTCTTACCGTCATTGCATTCCTTACGGATTCGGCGGTTGTTCTTCCGATCATCGCGTTTGTGCTTATGGTTGAAGTCATTTCCGACGTTTTGCAATTCGCATCAAAGAGATTCCGTGGTAAAAAGATATTTCTCATTGCTCCTATCCATCATCATTTTGAAGCAAAAGGGTGGCCGCCTTATAAAGTTACGATGAGGTTTTGGATAGTCAGCTTTGTGTCGGCAATCATTGGAATGGTTATTGCCCTGATAGGGCGTTAGCATTGGAGTAGGACTGCTGTTAATAGGATTTATAAAGGTTTAGTAACCCCCAAGAGGGCATCTCAAATATACAAAGAGTTGTGGGCACAAGACCACCTTTTGTCCTCGAAAGCGATATTTATTTTTAGCTTACTTATACACAGTCTTCTTTCGCGATATGGGTTCGCATGCCATATAATAATAAAGTATGCAAGTAGAAACTTTAGACCGTTTTTAAAAGTTTGACTTGCCGGGGAGTCTAGCTCTAATTTGATAATCTGAAAATCAAACCGGCACTAAAAAGTGACTACTCAAAAAACTTCGGTTGTTATTTTTTTATCTCCTCATTTCAAAGAGGGGGCTCGGTATTAGCCGTAAAGTTTTTTGGCGTTTTGGTTAAAAATTTTATTGCCGGATACCCTCTCATTGACCAAAGAAGAACTTCAGCAGTTTTCAATATGAGTGAATTTTCACCCTCTTAACGTCAAAACAACGCTCAATACTTTTAAAATTAAAATTTTCACGACAGCGTTTCTGGGCGCCGCAAGTTTGTTTAAGGCAAAATGATGAAAAAAGTTCCAAAGTTTTTAAAGAAAGCTTCAAAATCTATTCTTATATTTATGCTCGCGGCGGGCTGGGGTTTTTTTGGCTGGCCGCAATTTTCAGGTTTTCCGCAAAAAATTCACGAGGCTAAAGCCAGCCCGGGAGCGCGCGCCAAAACCGTAGAGATTCTTGCCGGGCAGTATGCCGGAGACGGCCTGGGCGGCCAGAATTCAAATACCAATCAGTCATTCGCCGAATCAAACTTCAATCTCGCGGAATCAAGCGTTTCGGTAAAAAACGCTTTCGTGGTTGTTGAAATGCAGTTAAACGGCGCGGCGGACCGTGGCAATGCAACCGGTCACCTCCTCTCCTTTGACGCCTGCGCCAACCCCTGCACTGCCGACCCTTGGGCTGGCTCTGGCAGAGTGGAAGACAATCAGGGTTCAACCATACTGCAGTATCAGGATATAACCGGCGCCATGTATGTTCGGCTATTGATTGATGTGACCAAAGAAACCCAGCTTGCGGCATATACAGGTAGTGATAGCACCATGGATTTTATGGTTGGCTATCGGGTTAATAACGGCGCTACCGCCGCCACGATTGATTCTGCCAAAGCCAAGCTCTTTATCACCTACACCTATGACGACACTTCAGCAAGCATCACGAATACTGTTATATATCCTTTAGAATCAACCGCTTCGGGCGATCAAGGGACAAGGCGCGCGTCCCAAGCAAGCGCCTGCACCAAAGGCACCAACTGTCCGACCTTTACCTACAACATGGACACCGCGGAATTTTCGGAAAAAATTTCCCAGTGGTTTGAGGTCGGCGGGTTCAATGACCTAAACAGCGGCACCGATGTTACCCGCAATATCAATATCGAGGGCACGGACGTGGATTCTTCCACTTTCTATCATGAAGCGGCGCAGGCTTCTGGTCAGGGCAACTGGTCGCAGGCCTGGTGGTCAGGCGTTTCCGGCTTTGCTGAAAACACGGCCCAAACTCTGGAGCACTACTTTGCCGCCGGCACCCAGTATCTTATCGGTGGCGAGGTTTTTGAGACATATACCGCTTCTTCAAGCGCGGCAACCAAAACCCGGACAATTTCTTTTCCCATCGGTGTTATTACCAATGACATCCTCTCTACCGGAGTGGACTATTCCGCCACCACCACGGTTTATTTTGCCGAATCTGGAGTTTCTATCAAAAAGGCCTGGTTGAGAATTTTGGAAACGGGTGACGACGCAACCGGCGCCCACACATTTTCCGTCAAAACCGAAGTTGGCGCGAACGCCCAATCCGCCGCCTCGGTCTATAATCAGGACACGCCCGCTGTCATGATTATTATGACAAACCCAATTATTCATGTCATTCCTTCTTCCGATTACACGGAATTAGCGGCGGCAACCGCGTCTTCGGGCAAAGATGTTGGAGTGGCAGTGCAGTCAAACAGTGCGGAAATTGACGGCGTTTCCGCCGAGCTCATGATTACTTACACCTATACCGGAGAGGCAAACGGATATTTAACTTCTTTGGCTTCATTCGCGGGCCAGACCGCGACTGCCGGAGTTAGCCAGAGCGAAACATTGTCCAATATGGCGACCTCCACCCTGCCGGAAACTACCGGCGCTAAAACCATGCGAGCCGCGGCTTTGAGAGCAAGTTACGCGGCATCAGAGTCAACCGCGGCCATGCTCCAAAGCGATAGTTTTACGGTTGATACTAATTTGTCCACCGGCTCTCCCACCTGTTCCAATGCGTACGAGAGCGCCACTGACCTTGCCGATGCGTATATGGAGTTTTATAAGCTTGTAACCAGCGCGATGAATACCACTGACGGACAGGAATACAGCGTGTGTTACACCAACGACGGCGCGGGGGACGCCCAAACCGGCGCCAAAATGAACGGCTGGCTAATTTACACTTATCAATGGGACGCGCCACCAAATATTTTTGTCTCTAGTGCAACACCAACGCTTGATGTTCGTGTTCCGCCTAGCAGTGCTACTACGACTGTTCCTGCAATAAAAATACTGGCGACCGCCGCAAGCCAGATTACAACGTCAGGTATTCGGATAAATATAGACCCGAATTTCCCCCTTCTGTGGGATGGGGCGTGTTCGGGAAGCACTACCCCGGCGTTCTCTGGAAGTGCTGCCGGTAAAATTACCGCGGCAAATTCAGGATTTATCTGTTCGAGCGGTTCTGCGCGAACCTTCTATATAGATGTAGACACCACATTCGATTCCGGAGATGATATCATTATTACGAGCGGGGTGTCATGGGGCGCTACTTCAACGGCATTTGCCGCTTCAACGACACTATCGCTTTCTATAGACGGCGGGGTAACCAGAGCAAAAACCGCGACATCGTCAATCGCAGTAAAAGGTATCTTGGCGGTTTCAGACCATTCCGCGGGACAAATTACCGACCAATTCGCCGACATGCTTGAAACCGAAACATCAACATCATCCGAACTTTTCAGATTCAAACTTGCGCCAAATGGCGAATCCGCCTCTACAACGCTAAAGCTGACATATACAACTTCCGGCATTGACGACGGGGATATTGCTTCAGGCGATATCTACGTTGATACTGACGCCAACGGCAGAGTAAACGGAGCGGAAGCAACAGCCGGATTTAACTGTAGTCCGCCTTCAGGCGGGACAATCACGTGCAACGGCACAACGACCGTAAGTGCCGCGACAAATTATATCTATAAAGCGACAGTCTCAAACCTTGCAACCGGAGATTCTATAACATTTGACACAATTTCAACTTCCAACGTGGTTGGTATCGGAGCAACAAGCAAAACATATACTTCGCGTCTCACCACAACGGCAAGCATGAATTCGGCAACGCATCAGAAATCTAAAATTATTGCTTTTTCATCAGATTATTCTCAAAACTTTCTCTTAGACGGATCTCTTGCCGCTATGGCCCCTATCACCATACGCGTGTATGCAAACCAAAAGGCGACAACATCTACCGGATTTCGCATAAAAATTCCGACAACTCTTGATTTTACATGGGATATAACTGATCAATCAGCCTCCACCGGAGGAAACGCGGCAAATAAAGTTGATGCGGTCGTCGTGTTCCCGGATACAAAGACTCTCTACATTACCATTAACACCGATTTTATCGCGGGAGACGAAGTTCAGATCGGAGGTCTTTCATTTAAAAATTTTAGCAGCATATCAGGTCCGGATTCCTTACAGCTTTACACCGGAGGCGCGGATGACGCAGGTGTTGACGCAATAGACAATAAAATCAAGCAAGTCGTAGGCGTTATGGGAACCGGAGCCGCCACTGCGACTGACGCGGCACCCTTTGCAATTCCTCTCGGCGGAGGGCTTCAAAATTCAGGGGTTGGAACTCCTGTTGAGCCTCCGCCATTTGAACAGCCACAGGGGGGCGGCACCGACCAGGGAGGCGGAACGACTCCGTCCGAGTAGCTTCGGCTTATTTCGGCGGAGCACGCAAAGAAACACCCGATGGTGTTTTTTTGTTCTTTGTTGATAAAAATACTTCATTTTTGAACGGGGATACAGTATACTAATATGTGTAGCGCATCACCCTATGTACGATATCCTCATTAAAAACGGCCTTGTTATTGACGGAACAAACTCGCTTCCATCAGTCAAGGATATTGCCATAAACCAAGACTCTATTGCGGAGATTGCTGAAAACATACCCGTGGGCAAGGCCCTCGTCGTGATTGACGCGGTAAATAAATTCGTGGCACCAGGCTTTATTGATGTTACGTCCCACTCCGACACAACATGGTCAATTTTTGACTATCCGGGACAGGAGAGCATGCTTACCCAAGGAGTTACAACAATAGTTGGGGGAAATTGCGGTTCTTCCCTTGCTCCGCTCGGCAACAACGAAGCGATAAAGTCAATTCAAAAGTGGACTGACCTTTCAAAAATAAACACGAACTGGTCAAGCGTTTCGGAATTCCTTCACGAACTTTCAAGCCGCCAGCTCGGAGTTAATTTTGGAACGCTTCTCGGGCATGGAACTATGCGCCGGGGCATTATCGGAGACGCGATCAGGCCCTTGAACATCGAGGAAATAGAAAAAATAAAATATCTTACCGACCAGGGAATGAAAGACGGAGCTTTCGGAGTGTCAACTGGCCTTGGCAATTCTCACGAACAGGCGGCGTCAGCCGACGAAGTTATGAACTTTGTCCGCCTTCTTAAAGCATACGGCGGAATTTATAAACCCCACCTGCGGTCAGAGGGACGGGAGGGATTGCTTGCCGCCATAAATGAAGTGGTCCGCATCGGACGCGAAACCGAAGTCCCTGTTTGTATTTCTCACCTGAAGGCAATTGGGAGAAGTGAGTGGAGTTATATCGGAAAAACCCTTGAGATGCTGAAGAATGCCGAGGAGGATGGTGTCACGATACGCTTTGACATATTCCCATACCTTCGAACGGGTTCCCACCTCTACCAGCTTCTCCCACGATGGTCGCGAGAAGGCGGATTTGCGAAAATATTCGAGCGAATAAAAAGTATCGAGACACGGGAGAAAGTGATTTCCGATCTCAAGCGCTATACGCTTCACTATGATCGCATTATTGTAGCGTCGGCAAAAAATCCCGCGTTTGCAGGTAAAACAATCCTCCAGATAGCAATTTCGACGAACTTGCGACCGGAGGAGGCCTTAGTTGAACTCCTCCTTATCAACGAAGGAAGAATTTCGATATTCAATAAAAATATCTCCGCAAAAAACCTTCTCCGGCTTATACTTTCGCCAAACTCAATGATAGCAACCGATGGAGCGGGGTATTCTCTTGAGAACCGGAAAACCGGCAACCTTGTCCACCCGCGCTCTTTCGGGACTTTTGTCCACTTTTTGCATCACTTTGTGCGGCAAGAGGGGAGACTTACGTGGGAACAAGCCATAACAAAAATATCTTCATTGCCGGCAACAACGCTTGGAATCAAGAACCGCGGGTTTCTCAAAAAGAAATTTTTTGCCGATGTGGTCGTATTCGACCCGATGAAGCTTGCCGACACATCAACCTTCCGGAGCCCCTATTCATATTCAACCGGAATTGACTGGGTTGTCGTCAACGGCAAAATTGCTGTATCAAACGGTGAGATAACTTCATCCCGGGCCGGGAGGGTCCTGAAAAAATAATTATATGAGCACAAGAGATCCGCCGGGTTCTCTTTTGTTTTCTGGAACATGCGGTCTTTTTTGCGATTCAAGAAGAAGGCGGTGCTCATCATGGGCATTGGTCTGAATGAGGGCGGAGCAGGCGTCGTACGCTTTTTTTTGCGCCGTGGAGCAGAGGTTACCGCAACAGACCTCAAGCCGGCATCTCTCCTCAAACCCACTCTTCGGGCTATCAACACATATGCAAAAAAATTGGGAATTCCGAAACATTCTCTTCGTTTTGTCTTAGGGGGGCACACGAAAGCAGACTTTAGAAAGGCGGACCTCATCATAAAGGGGCCTGGAGTGCCGGACAGCTCTCCGTATCTTGCTATTGCGCGAAAACGCGATATTCCGATAGCGACCGATATGGAAATTTTTTTTGCGGAGTGTCAGGCTCCCATCATCGGCGTTACGGGAAGCAAGGGGAAATCAACAACCGCTTCTCTCATCGCGCATATTCTTAAAAAAGCGGGAAAAAAAGTTGTTCTTGCCGGCAATATCGGCGCGTCCTGCCTTGACACGCTCGACTTGATAACGCCGGAAACACGTGTCGTACTCGAGCTTTCAAGCTGGCAGCTTGAAGGACTTCAAAATTCAAAAAAAAGCCCCCACATTGCTGTTATTACGAATGTTCTCAAGGAGCATCTTAACCGATATAGTAACTTTACTGCATACGCAAAAGCAAAATCGCTCGTCTGCGCATTTCAAAAAGAAGATGATTATTGCATCATTAATAAGAAAGCAGATCCCCTTAGGCCATTCTTAAAAAAAATTAAATCGCGCATACTGTTTTTTCCGGATTCAAAAAAAAGAAATATTCCAAAAGTAAGGAACTCCGCTTTGGAGGGTGAACACAATCTTGAAAATATCTGGGCGACAGTACTTGCATGCCGCCGTGCGGGGATTCCGGATCGGGTTATCAAAATTGGGCTGAACTCCTACCGCGGGCTTCCCGGACGACAGGAACGCGTCGCCATAGTCAGGGGGGTGGCGTATTATAACGATACGACAGCAACGATGCCGGACGCCGCAATTGCAGCACTCAAGACACTCCAGCCGAAGCCGCCCGCGTCTATCATCCTTATTGCCGGAGGAACGGATAAAAAACTTGATTTCAAGACTCTTTCGCGCGAAATAGTTTCTACGGTTCGCGTTTTGATATTTCTGCCGGGAAATGCGACTGACGCAATGAAAATGGAGTTGCGAAAAATAGTGATGACCCGTAAAAAAATCAGCGTATTCGACGCGAGAACCATAGGAGAGGCTGTTCGAATTGCTTGCCACTCTGCAACAAAAGGGGATAGGGTTCTCCTTTCACCTGGAGCAGCGAGCTTCGGCCTTTTTCAAAACGAATTTGACAGAGGAAAACAGTTTGTAAACAGTGTTCGCACCCTGTACGCACGGGCTAAGTAAAATAAATAAGATTTATTTTTAAAGTTTCAAACAGCAAATAATTTTGAGTATTTCATTTTTAACTTTTGCGTATGTCTCGAGTTGATCAGCCGCTGCTTTTCATTGCTGCCACTCTTGTATTGCTTGGCGTGTTTGTCTTGTCTTCCGCTTCGGTTGTAATATCCCAAAGAGCTTATGGAACACCATATCTATTTACGCTTCGGCAGATTACCTATGCACTCGTTTTCGGTTCTCTCACAGTTTTTTTGTTCCAGGCAATATCGTACCGGTTCTGGAGAAAGGTGGCGCTTCCGCTTCTTCTTGCGGCACTCTTTTTATCGTTTCTTGTTTTTCTGCCAAAGATCGGTATTGAGCACGGAGGCGCGCGGCGCTGGATAAACCTTTTCTTCATAACCATCCAGCCCGCCGAAATATTAAAATTCGCGTTTATCGTATACCTCTCAACCTGGCTTGACTCGCGCAGAAGCCACCCAAAGACCGTAAGAGGAGCTCTTGTTCCGTTCATTGTAATGATGGGTGTTCTCTCTGTTTTTCTTATTCAGCAGCCCGACATAGGCACGCTTGGCATTATTCTCGGCACAAGCATTCTTTTATATTTTTTGGGAGGGGGGAAAATGACCCAGGTCTTGGCGCTCGTCGGCATCGGGCTTATCGTACTCTGTTTTCTTGTTCTGGCGGCACCGTATCGTCTTGAACGCTTTAAAATATTTCTTGACCCGAATCTTGACCCGAGCGGCTCGGGGTACCAAATGAAACAATCCCTCATCGCCATTGGATCGGGCGGTTTTTGGGGCAAGGGTTTCGGAAAGGGAATACAAAAATATAACTACCTCCCGGAGCCGATCGGTGACTCGGTATTCGCTATCTTCGGTGAAGAAATGGGCTTCGTAGGAGCAGCTGTTCTTTTGGGTCTTTTTTTGCTCTTTTTGCGGCGCGGTATCTATATTGCAGAACATGCTCCTGACTTTTTTGGTACATTGCTCGCGTTTGGCTTTACCATCGGGATATTAGTCCAGGCAGTTGTGAATATCGGGGCAATATCCGGCATTCTCCCGCTTACCGGCGTTCCGTTGCCCTTCATTAGTTATGGCGGAACATCCCTTATTACAAATCTTGCCGGGATCGGGATCCTTTTGAATATTTCAAAACACATGTCATAATCTAAGTATTATCCGATAATCTGCTTTTTGTTATGAGGGTACTTTTTACGGGAGGCGGAACGGGAGGCCACATGTTTCCCCTTATCGCTGTTGCCCGCGAACTTAAGCGGGTTGCCGAGGAAGAACGCATTCTTGATGTACAGTTTTTTTACATGGGCCCGCTTACGGTAGGGGATGAAGACCTTAAAAAAGAAGATATTTTGTATTACCCGATACTCGCAGGAAAAATGCGGCGCTACTTTTCCATTATGAACTTTATTGATATTTTTAAGACCGGAATCGGCATTATCCAGTCGGCTTGGCATTTGTTTATTCTGGTCCCGGACATCATATTCTCCAAAGGAGGATACGGCAGTTTTCCGGTTCTTTTAATCGCGCGTATCTACAGGATACCCGTCGTCATTCACGAATCCGATTCGGTTCCCGGACGCGTCAATACGTGGGCAGGCAAATTCGCCCGGAGAATAGCCATCGCGTTCCAGAGCGCTGCAAAGTATTTTCCGGCGGATCGAACCGCGTTACTTGGAAATCCGGTGCGTACCCGCATTCTTGGAGGAAGAGCGGATGCCTCAAAAGAAGCGCTTTCAATATTGTCTGGCGACCCAGTCATTTTTGTAACAGGAGGCTCGCAAGGAGCGGAAAAGATAAACCAAACCATAACCGGCATTCTGCCCGATCTATTGAAGAAGTATGAGGTTATCCATCAGGTCGGCAAAGCAAATCTTGAAGCGGTGAAGTTTGAAACAACAACACTCCTCGAACACTCCGAGAAGCTGAAATATCACTTATTCGGATTTCTTGACGAAACAAAACTCCGTGAGGCGTATGCCGCCTCTGACCTCGTTATTGCACGCGGAGGAGCTTCTGCTATTTTTGAGGTCGCGGCTCTCGCCAAACCTTCTATCATCATTCCGCTGAAAAACTCCGCGCAAGACCACCAGCGCGAAAATGCCTACGAATACGGCCGAGCCGGCGCATGCGTTGTTATTGAAGAGGCAAATCTTTCTCCCCACCTTCTGTATTCGGAGGTTGAACGCATCTTCGGAGACGCCGAGCTTCGTAAAAAAATGAACGAGGCCGCGCGCAATTTTGCACGGATGGACGCCTCCGAACTAATCGCGCGCGAGATTTTGAAACTCGGACTTCACTAGTTATGAAATCATCAGCAAAACCAGTCAGGGTCAGGATTGCCCCAAGCCCAACCGGCAATCTTCACGTCGGTACCGCTCGTGCCGCCTTGTTTAATTATTTATTTGCAAAACACAACGATGGAACGTTTGTAGTCCGTATTGAGGACACGGACACAGGACGCTCGACAAAAGAGTTTGAGAAAAATATTTTGGATGGTTTGCACTGGCTCGGGATCGATTGGGACGAAGGGCCGGAGCTTCAAGGAACCAGGTATCTTGGCAACCATGGACCGTACCGACAAACCGGACGCAGAGAAATATATAAAAAATATCTTGTACAATTATTGAACGAGGGGAAAGTTTTTGCCTGTTTTTGCGAAAAAAATAAAGAGGAAAGGAAGGAGAGCTCACCGAGGCATGCCGCCGATCTGCATAGTTGCCCCGACCGAGATCACGCGTACACGCTCGCAGGCTCAAGACCGTTCGTTATACGGTATAAAAATAGTGAATTTTTGGAATATTACGCTCGAAAGCAGGAGACCATTAAACACCCTGCGGAGTTAGGAGTGGCGGTAGATAGAGCAATCTACCAGGGCGCACTGATACAGTTTAACGACATTGTTAGGGATAAATTGGAATATCCTCAAGGACACCTGATGGACTTTATTATTGCGAAAAGTCTTCATGAACCGCTTTACAACTTCGCCGTCGTTGTTGATGACCATGAAATGAAGATAACGCACGTTATCCGGGGTGAAGACCACATTCCAAACACTCCGAAGCAAATACTTCTTATCGAGGCGCTTGGCTTTTCACGCCCTGAATACGCTCATCTGCCGCTGATCCTCGGCCCAGACCGCTCAAAGCTCTCAAAACGCCATGGAGCGACGTCGGTTGATGAATATCAGGGACAAGGCTATTTGCCGGAAGCTTTGTTTAACTTCACAGCCCTTCTTGGGTGGAATCCAGGGGGAGAACAGGAAATTTTCCCAAAGTCGGAGCTGATAAAGCTTTTTTCACTTGAAAAAGTCCAGAAAGGCGGAGCTATTTTTGACACAAAAAAACTTGACTGGATGAACGGAGAGTACATTCGAAAGAAATCCATTGACGAGCTCGCGAGCCTTTGCATACCGTTTCTTGAACACGCGGGCACCGCCAACCCGGGAGAACATGTGCGGAATCCAGAATGTCTTAAGAAAATAATGGCACTTGAACAGCCTCGCCTGAAGAAACTTTCTGAAATAGGGGAGAGGACTGATTATTTTTTTAAGGAACCAGAATACGACCGCGAGCTTTTAAAATGGAAAACGATGTCTGAAGAGGAAATGGCCGGAACATTTGATACTCTCATTCACATTTTGTCTGATGTGACACTCCCACAATCAAAAGAAAAACTGGAAGAGCGGTTTCTTTTAGAAATCGGGACGGGAGATAAGGGACGGATCCTCTGGCCGCTCCGAGTCGCCCTTTCGGGGGAAAAATTCTCCCCTGGACCATTCGAAATACTTGAGATTCTCGGCCGGGAACAGGCACTCCGGCGCGTGAACAGGGCAAGAGAAATATATATGCAAAAGGTTTAAAAATCGTTATACTGGATGCATGAACCCCGGCGTATATCGTATAATCATCCGTTTTGCCGCGGTATTTCTTGCGGTATGTATTTTTAGCCAACCCGGCAGTGGGCGTGCTCTTACGGTTGAAGAGCTTCAAAAGCAAATAGACCAGAAGAACGCCAACATTAAAAAACTTGAAGCCGACGAAGCAGCCTACCGCTCGACAATCACGGCAAGCCAAAAAACAGCAAAGACCCTCAAAAACCAGATTGGACAAATAGATGCGAACATCAAGGGATTTGATTCAAAAATAAGGATAACGAACGTCAAAATCGAAAAAGCAAACCTTGAAATAGAGGCTTTAGAACAGGGGATAGCCGATAAGGAGGCGAAAATTGCAAGACAAAAAGAAGGTATGGCGGAAGTATTGCGCCAGCTTTCGAAAAAAGACCATGAAACAATGCTTGCCGTACTGATAAAAAATGACTCATTTTCGAAGTTCCTTGGCTCGATAAACGATTTCGTTCTCGTGCAAAAGCGCTTTGATAGCTACCTTTCTCAGCTAAAACAGATCAGAACCGACCTTGGAAATCAGAAAGATGCCGCAGAGTCGAAAAAGGCGGAGTTACATCAGCTTTCCGATACTCTGGCAGACCAAAAATCTCTTCAGCAGTCCCAGCGCACCGCGCGAAATCAGCTTCTTTCCCAGACAAAGAATAAGGAACTTTCCTATCAAAACCTCCTCAAACTGAACCAGGCACAACAGGACCAGTTTCAAAAAGAACTTGAGGCGCTTGAGGAAAAATTGCGGGTTTTGGTCGACCCGGCGTCCCTTCCTTCGGCACGCAAGGGATTTTTTTTGTGGCCCGCAGAGGGGAGGCTATCGCAAGGATACGGCCGCACGGCGTTTGCTATACGCTCTGACTTTTATAGTTTCCACAATGGCATCGATATTGCGAACGCGTACGGAACGCCGATCCTGGCACCGTATGACGGGCGTGTTGTGCACACCGGCGATAACGATAAGTACTGCCCGCACGGCGCGTATGGAAAGTTTATTTTAATCGACCACGGAAATAACCTTACAACTCTTTACGGGCATCTTTCGCTGACCAAAGTCTCGGAAGGAGGTATAGTCAAACAAGGCCAACTTATCGGATACATGGGGATATCCGGTCTTGCAACCGGATCCCATCTGCATTTTACGGTTTATGATTCGAGAACTCTTGAATTCAAGCAGAGTCGTGTTTGCGGCCCCATGCCGTATGGCGGTTCTGTAAATCCGCTTGATTATCTGTAAAAAAACAGCAACATATGACTGAAAAGGCAATAATCATATTTCCAGCACTTCTAGTCCTCATTTTTTCGTCCCTAACGGCGGAGGCGCGTTTTACGGGCGTAAACAACCAAACGAACACTTCAACCTCTTCCGGGTTAACAATGGCCGCCTCAAGTACTGCCGGAAGCGCTACAGCAACACCTCAAGCTACCTCAAGCACCAGCCTTGACCCAAACACCTTGTTTAAGAACATCCGAAACGCCTTATCAATCGAACTGCCCGGCTTGCATCTTAACCTTATTTCCGGTCCAATTTCCGATTTTTTTAAGCAGAAGACAATCCTCGCCGGGGATGCGTTACGAAAGAGCGTGTACGCGAATATTTCCGATATTTTACACCGTATCAACGAAGCAGTGAAAAAATGGATAGACCAGTTTCGTCGCGATTTCGGGACATTGCGGAGTTGAGGAAACACCCTGCACTATGCGTCGTAAAAGGTATATTGTGCGACTGTATAGAACAAAAGAAATAGGCCTAAAAAGGCCTTCCCCCGCAGTGTTTATACCACAAGGATTTAATTTAGATGTATTCTCTATTCCGAGGCGACACAATAAGCGTTCCAAGGCCGGATAAAAGAATGCTTGAAGCGAAATAGCGACAGCGTTTTTTGAGATCAGCGCCGCGAGTTATCCGAAAGCTGTGTCCGGCTTGTTCTGCCGCTTTCCTGAAAGCCGCCATGAAACTGTTCGGGCTTGCGTGCGGCTTCTGGCACGCCTTTTGCATTCGCATTACTATCTCAAGCGGAGTTCCGGAGTATGTCTCTCCAGGAAAGCCGTTCAGGGACTTGATCCGTATCTTCATCTGCTCATGCCCCGCACCAATTTTTTAAATGCGCTTTATACTAGCCTTTCTTCAGAAATATTGCAAACCGCCATGAGAACATCTTATTCCGCATTGCAGACATACACGCAGTGCCCTCAAAAATATAAGTTCCAGGAGATAGACAGGATACCTGCAAAAAAATCAAAGGAAGCTGTTTTTGGAACCTATGTGCATAGCGCCCTGAACTTTATGTTCAAGCAGACTCCCCTTTTCCCGACAGTAGAGGAGACTTGCGGTCATTTCCGAATAAATTTTCCCGCGTCTCCGAATGATGTATTCGAAACCGAAGCGATACGCAAAGCCTATTTCGACGAAGGGGTCCGTATTCTAAAAAGTTTTTATAAAAAAAATCCGCCTTGGAATTTTTCCGTTCTTGGCCTTGAAACACGCTTTGAAGTAATTCTTGAGGATGAAAAGAACAGCGCAACACATATTCTTGCAGGGAAGATTGACCGCATCGACAAGCTTTCCGACGGAACGTATGAGATTATAGATTACAAAACAGCAAAGCGCCTCCCCTCCCAGGAGGCGGTTGACTCCGACCTTCAATTATCGCTCTATGCCCTTGGTGTTCAAAAAAAATGGCCGCACATGAGTTCAGAGAATCTGAAAGTTTCGCTTTACTTCCTAAAGCACCAGGAAAAGCTCTCGTCCCTGCGAACCCCGGACTCGGGGCAACGTGTTCTCCGGAACGCACTTGAAACTATCTCTGAAATATCGACGCGCACCGCTGGGAATAAGCAGTTCGAGCCGATGCCATCGGCTCTTTGCGATTATTGTCCATATAAACCGCTATGCCCGGCATGGAAACATCTATACCGGAAACGAGCAACGAATCCTACGGACTCCGCTCCCCTTCCAATCGATGACATTACAAAAGAATACCTTGCTTTAAAAAAGGAGGACCAAAAGAATGGAAAACGCATGGACGAACTTCAAGCGAAAATAAAAGAATATATGGAACGTGAAGGCGTTACGCGCGTGTTTGGGGACGAGGGATATATCTCTCGCTCTGTTCAGACGCGCCACTCCTATCGTTTCGACAAAATACGGGAAATACTTGAGCCAATCGGTAAATGGAAAGACATATTGGATGCCGATGAAAAAAAGCTCAGGTCTTTGATGAAGGAACTGCCGGAAGAAACACGGCAAAAACTTATTCTTTACGGCATCGAGACAAGAGAGTTCATTGCTTTGAAGGTTTCTTTGAAGAAAATAAAAAGTCCGGAAGAAGTTTCTCCGGCACAATAATACACCCTAAAATTTCTGCCCCTAAAGGCCGGCGCAGTTGCCGGCAGGCTTATATCCCTTCGCTTCGGCTTCTTCTTTAGTTTGGAACCATATTTTATTTCCCTCTTTCATTTTTTGAGCTCCTGGACACCACGGAAAATGGTATGCGGTTCCATTTTTTGACGCAACATACATTCCGTGCAGGTCTTTTTGGCGCGTAGTACTCGCTAATCCGGACTCTTTGCCACCTACCCGCGCACCCAGAGAAAGGTTCGCTGTGTGTTCACTTTGACGAATCGTTATCGCATGCGACTTCGGCCATACTGCCGAAAGGCGGCCAAGTCCGAAACTTGCGAGGGCCACGAGAAAGACTATCAATCCCAAAAGAAGATCTTTCCCGGACTCTTTGAGGTACCCCTTGATTTTTTCATAAAATAGGTATAGCATATATAAAACTAAGAAAATCGTAATGAGTGGATGTTTTTCGGGTTTTTGGCCGGTCCTCCCCCGCGGGAAGACATAATACCGAAGCAGTCGGCTCTTATATACTTCTATGGCGCATACAAAAGCAGGCGGAACAACTAAACTGGGAAGAGATTCACAGCCTAAATATCTCGGAGTTAAGAGATACAGCGGTGAGGCCGTAAAGCCGGGTGAAATTTTGGTACGCCAGCGCGGAACAAAGATACTCCCCGGAAAGAATGTCCGTACCGGAAGCGATTATACATTATATGCGGTAAGAACCGGATTTGTAAAGTTTCAAAATGTGCGCAAAACGCGCTTTGACGGAACAAAGCGCTATGCAAAACTGGTAAGCGTTGTAGAAAAACGCTAACCCCGCTCGTTGAAAAACCGAAAAAACCGCCTACCCCCAAACATGCCCCCCGAACGGAGAAAGCCATGACCGCTCTTGAAACACCCGGAGAGACATCCCCAACGCTTCTTCCGGAGCCTTTCACGCGTGACCCAAAAGGACATCCCGTGTTTACCCACGAATTCTGCGGCGGAGATATCCTCCAGGATGAGGAGAAAGGAGTTCCTGGATACCGCAGGTGCGCAAAATGCCGAAAGAAATTTCCAGCGAATCTCGAGCACACAGAACCCGATGTTATGGGGAAAGTATGCGGCGGACGCTTCCGCTTTCTTGATGCCAATGACGAAACCGGACACTCCCGTCCGCTATCTAGGCGGACATTTGATCGAACATGCTCAGCATGCGGTAAAAAGGAGCACCACTCAACGACGCACATGATTGTTGTCTTCAAAAAAGGCATTTTCGAGGAAACAGCGAAGCATTTTATTCGCGCGAGAACCTTTACCTTATCTGAGATCAAGCACGACACTCACGACCCAGCAATTGTGGCAATGGTTGTTAGCATACCACGCTCATCTGCGCCGTTACCTCTCTGTTCGTATGTTGACAGACTCGAGGAAGAGCACGAGGTCCTTATGGCCTCTCCAATTCTCTCAAAATGAAAACCGCCTTCCGGCGATTTTTTATTACTTGTCCTCAATTCCCCCTTCCCACTCACGCAAAGCATAGCCGACATAAACGTCAAAACATTCTTAGCTCACAAAATTTATTTTCTCTTCTTTGCGGCTGCACGGATAAATTCGCGGAAAAGCGGATGCGGATTCAGAGGACGCGATTTGAATTCGGGATGAAACTGGGTACCGACAAAAAACGGATGGTTTTTGAGTTCAACAATTTCGACGAGATTTCGCTCCGGGTTCACGCCTGATACGATAAGCCCTCTTGCTTCAAGAGTTTCTCGAAAATCGTTATTGACCTCATAGCGGTGGCGATGGCGCTCGGAAACAAGTTTTGTCTTATACGCGCGGTATGCGTGCGTCCCTTTTTTTACTTCACACGTATACGCCCCGAGCCGCATCGAACCGCCCAGATGCTTTTCGCTGATGTTAATGAGCTGTTCAGGAAGCGTATCTACGACGGGGTATTTTGTCTTTGGCGCGACTTCTGTTGTATTTGCTCCGGGCATACGGGCAATGTGGCGGGCAAATTCAACAACCGCAAGCTGAAGGCCGTAGCAAAGGCCTAAAAAGGGTACTTTATTCTTGCGCACATACTCAATTGCTTTTATCTTACCTTCAACCCCGCGCGCTCCAAACCCGCCGGGAACGACAATCCCATCAAATTCTTTGAGCTCTTTTAGTGACTTCGGGTCTTTTTCGTATTTTTCCGCATTCAGCCACACAAGCTCCGGCTTTCCTCCTCCCGCCCAGATTGCATGCTTCAGAGCTTCAATAACTGAAATGTAGGAATCGGCAAGGGTAAAGCTCCCGGTACCGAAATATTTTCCGATTATCCCGATGGTGACGACTCGATTTGCGCGGCGTATTTTTCTGACAAGCCGTTCCCAGTCCTTATTATTTTTCTTACGGGACCTCAGCTCGAATTTCGAGAGCAGCCGGTCACCAAGCCTTTCCTTTTCAAAATTTACCGGAACCTCATAAATTGTCGTTATATCGGGGGCTGAAATAACATCTTCGGGTGAAACGTTGCAAAAAATAGAAATTTTTCTTTTTCGCGGTTCATCCAGCGGCATAACAGAGCGCGCAATAATAATGTCAGGCTGAATTCCGGCATAATTCATGGAGCGCACCGCGTATTGAGTCGGCTTTGTTTTCATCTCGCCGATCATTTTTGGAACCGGTAAATATGACACGAGAACGAACAGGACATCCTTCGGGTGTGTAAGGCGCATGATGCGACCTGCTTCAAGAAAAAGAGCATTTTGATACTCCCCCACAGTTCCGCCAATCTCGATAAGAACGAGCTCGGCTTTCGCCTTTTTTCCCGCCCGTTCAAGCCTCCGGATAACCTCTTCAGGAATATGGGGAATGGTTTCGACGCATCGCCCGCCGTATTCAAGATTCCGCTCCCGCTGAATAACCGTCTGGTAGATAAGCCCGGTCGTCATATAGTTGTCGCGCGGAAGATTCTCATCCAAAAAACGTTCATAGTTCCCGACGTCCTGGTCGCACTCAACGCCGTCTTCCGTTACAAAAACTTCCCCATGCTCAATGGGGTTCATCGTTCCGGCGTCCACGTTGATATAGGGGTCAATTTTGACCGCTGTTACGCGGAATCCCCGGCTTTTTAAAATACGACCGATCGAAGAAGTTGAAACGCCCTTTCCTATCCCCGACATGACGCCGCCGCAGACGAATATGTATTTTGTCATTGTGCTAAGATTTTGACTTTTTCCCTTTAGATTCTTCTTTTTCAACAAGGACTTTCACCGAAGTTTCAATGCCGAACGGGAGCTTGAGCGTAACATTCCATCCGCCTGTCTTTTTTATCGGTTCTTCGAGCGCTATCCACTCCTTCTCAATATGGAACTTTTCCCGCTTCAGAGCATCGGCAATATCCTTTGACGAAGCTGAACCGAACGCTTGCCCTTCCTCTCCAATCTTCAGTCTGATCGTTACTTGGTGCCCGATGAGGCGTGTCGCAAGAGCCTGAACTTCCTCCATTTTCTTTTTTTTGCTCGCTTCTTCCCGTGCAGTGGCGTTCCCGATCATCTTCACCACCCCGTCCGTTGCCGGAAATGCAAGATCCTTAGGAAAAAGAAAATTGCGGGCGAATCCCTCCGCGACTTCTTTCACATCGCCTTTTTTTCCAAGTGAAGCAACCTTTTCTTTTAATATGACTTTCATACGTCTAACGAATAGTTAAAGAAAATTATCGGATTTCAAACCCGGTGAATTCTCCTGTTGCAGTATCTTTGCGCGATTCAACGCGATCAACGCGCGACCATTCTGTACCCTTTTTACACCATTCCTCGAGTTTCTGCAATGCTTCGCCGTTTCCTTCGGCAGTGATGACAACAGAGCCATCTGCGTCGTTTCTTACAAATCCCGTGATACCGAGGCTTTTAGCAACCGTCCGTGCACTCTCCCTGAAAAAGACTCCCTGCACCAGGCCGATGACGCGAAAGAACATGCGCTCCATATTATTTTACGCTTTTTAGGACTTCAACCGCTTTATCCAGCTGGGGATCGCGCGTATTGTCCACATCTTCCTGCTTTATTTCAACCGCAATATCGGGCTCAAGACCAAGCTCGTTTATAGAATGTCCGTTTGGAGTCATCCACTTGGCGATAGTAACTTTCAGCGATGCGTTGCCCAAAAGCTGTTCAAGCTCCTGAACCGAGCCTTTGCCGAAGGATTTTTGGCCGATAAGCTTGATATCCCGCTTATCCCGGAGAGCTCCCGCGAGAATCTCGGATGCGGAAGCAGAACCTTGGTTTATAAGTACGACAACGGGTGTCCGCTCAAGAACGCGATATCCCACAGAGCGGTATAAAAGCTCCTCCCCGCTTGAAAAGTGCTCCCGCGCCACAACATCGCCTTCCGGCAGAAACCACGACGCCATGTCAACCGCTGCCTGCAAATATCCACCGGGGTTATTTCTGACATCCAGAATAAGTTTTGTGGAGCCGGAATTCTGAAATTCAATAAGCGCTTTTCTGAATTCCCTTGGCGAATTTTCGTTAAAATTATAAAGATGGATGTAAAAAATGCCGGCTTCAAGTTTTTTTGTGTCCGTGACAGGTATCTGAATGGTGCCCCGGATGACCTTTATTTCCTTAGCTGTTTCGGCTTTTTCGTGAACTATCGTTAAAAGAACCGGCGTTCCTTTTTCTCCGCGGATGTATGAAACCGCTTCGTCAAGCGTTAAATCAAGTGTTGAGGTGCTGTTGATCTTGAGAATTTTATCTCCAGCAAGAATTCCTGCGTGTTCCGAAGGAGAATCTTTTAAGGGCGATATGACGGTAAGAATGCCCTTTCTCATTCCAATTTCGGCGCCTATGCCGCCGAACTCGCCATGTATATCGTCATTGAATCGTTTTGCCTCCTCGGGCGGAAAAAAAACCGTATATGGGTCTCCGAGCGATTTGACCATGCCGTCTACCGCCCCAAAAACAAGTTTTTCGGGGTCTATTTTCTGCTTATCGACGAATTTATCCTCAAGGCGTGACCACACATCCCAAAAAATGGAGAAATCGGCCGCATGCTGTAAGGGAACCGACGGGTTTTTTCCGGAAACGTTGATGACGTAATCGGGAGACGGCGTTCTTTGCTCGCCCAAAAAAACGCCGCTCATAAATGAAACGGCTATAATGGCGCATGCGGCGAGAATAATGCCTATTTTTTTGATAATTGTTTTTTGCACAAAAATTTTAGTTTCGGTATGTTAATTATATCATTATACCAGCTTCCCTGTAAGTTTCCAGATATCCCCTGCTCCCATCATAATAACGATATCGTGCATTCCGACGTAACGCGCAAGAAATTCAGGTATTTGGGAAGAATAGGATATGTAGTAAACATTGTTTTTGAGTCTGGCATCCACAGCAGCCGCAAGCCGAAACGATGATGCATTCACTCTACGGGAACGCGGTTTTTCCCGGCCGGGAACTTCGTACGGATCAAGCAATACTAATTCATTAGCGCAGTCAAACGCGGGTACGAACCGTTCGAAGAGGCGCGAAAGGCGGTCTTGCTGATGGGGCTGGAAAACGCACCAGATCCTATGCTTCGGATACCGTTCGCGCGCGGCCTCAAGCGTTGCTTTGATCTCGGTGGGGTGATGGGCATAGTCGTCGAAAATCTTTGCGCCATTCAAAGTTCCTTTATATTCAAACCTTCGCCAAACGCCCCCATATTCAGAAAGTGCTTTGAGTATTTTTTCGTTTGGAATTTTCAGCGTCTGCCCGACGCAGTATGCAGCCAGTGCGTTTGAAACATTATGAATACCTGGAACCTGGAGCCTGTACTTGATATCTTCAACGGCAGAATTTCTGAGAGAATACCAGCGGAAGCGCCCAGAGAACCGTTTAAGTTTTGAAAGCAAAAGCCCGAGTTTGAGAACGTCCTGATTATCATTATTTAAAACAAAGACCGCTCCGGGTTTTGAACCTGTTAAAAATTTTTTGAATGCGGAGACGATCCGCGCTTTTGTTTTGTAAAAATCAAGATGCTCTTCGTCAATATTGGTAAGAACCGCAATGTCGGGATGATAATTCAGAAATGAGCCGGCATATTCATCAGCTTCAACAATGAGGTATTTCGAGTTCCCCTTTCTAAAATTCGTATCCTTCTTTCCGTCCGCTCCTGAACTATCCTTAAGCCGGGTCCCGATAATAACGGTCGGATCAAGCCCCCCCTCAATAAGAACTTTTGCCACCATCGCAGTGGTTGTGCTTTTTCCGTGGGCTCCAGCGACGGCTATAGTGAAGTAGTTCTTTGTAAGCTCGCCAAGCGCTTCCGCGTATGTGCGAATAACATACTTCCGTTTTCTTCCCTCTTTCAGCTCGAGATTGTCCTTGCGAAGAGCAGCGGTATGCACGATAAAACCGCTACCGCGTGGAATATGCGAGGCTTTATGCGGTCCGCAAAATATTTTTACGCCCAGGCCTTCAAGCTCTTCCGTTATGGGCGAGGAAACGATGTCCGAACCGGACACCATAAAACCTTCCGACAGATAATAGCGCGCAAGACTGCTCATGCCTATGCCTCCGATGCCGATGAGATAAACGCGTTTGTTGTTTTGAGTTTTTACCATTTGTTTTCGAGACTAAACGTTATTCTATTATAGCAGATTTTTCAAAATTGGAGAATACGGCGCATTTTGCTTCCCCGTGAGGCTTGCCTGGTCGTAGAAAGCACGTAAAACTTGACTTTTTAATATAAATTGCCTATAGTAACAGTATTGGGACGGCCCTTTGCAAACGGAATACGGATATGGTGCGAGCTATCCTGAAATTCTTTTTTTGCTGGATCTGGCCGAAAGTTCCCTGGCATACCGCAATTATGAAACACGTTGCGGAAAAACATTTTATTGCGGGAAAAACCATTCAGGATGCGATTCGGAGCGGCCGTGAACTAAATAAAGAAGGATTTTTTTGTTATTTCAACCATATTGGTGACCGATGCGAATCTCCAGAAGAGCGAGATCGCGCGCGCAGTTCATATAATGAGCTAATTGAGGCTATTAATGAGCATGGGCTAAAAGCAGGGATCTCTACGAAAGCAAGCGCTTTAGGCATGCTAAACCCTAACCTTCATTCCGGAAAGACTCGGGAGGGGCTTGCCAAACTCGTTAGCAAAGCCCGTGACTATGGCATTCCGTTCTGGCTAGATGGTGAAGAGCTTATCTACCACAAAAAAACCACAGAGGTTGCATTTTTTGCCCGCATGGTTTGCCCAAAAACAGGTTCGGTCATTCAGGCCTATACGAAAAATATCGGCAGTATTGTCTTGGAACTTTATCGGACAAAATCTGCGTTTCCGGGCGTTACTACGGGCTTTCGCATCTGCAAGGGTGCTTACACGGAACCAAAAGAGCTTGCATATTCCGATATCAATGACATACGCGACCGCTTTGAATTCTGGGTACGAAAAGTCGTTGAAACCAAGCACTACGCTCAGGTTGCAACGCACGACGAAGAAATTATCCGGCGGGTCATCGCCCTTGAGCAAGCGGGAAAGATCCGGCGAGATCAGTTTGAATTCGCACTGCTTCTTGGCGTCAATATGCCGCTTGCGAAAAAACTGCTTTCGCGCGGATACCGTGTCATCATTTATGTGCCGTTTGGCAAAGATGTAGAAGGGTTTTGCGTCCGGCGCATCATTGAGCGCCCCCGCTATATTATTCTCCCTCTCAAAGCGATCTTTTGCAAATAGCATAAGCCTCCGAGCGAGGCTTTTATATTTGCAAAAAAACGAAAACTGTGTATGCTGTTTTTATAGTTCTTTTTTCAGGAGAATTTTTTGAACACTGCACTTGTGTGGGGTGTATTCTCCGTTATTTTTATCGACCTTATTCTTGCCGCCGACAACGCTCTTCTCATAGCATCTGCGGTCCGGGACCTTAGTTCGAAAACCCAAAGACAGGCCCGCTGGCTCGGAACTATCGGGGCGGTCATTGCCCGGCTTTTCTTTCTTGGAGCGTTATTTTTTGTTCTTCGCTGGCCCGTCTTAAGCATTATTCTTCATATTATCGGAGGACTCTGGGTTATCTGGGCCGCAATAAAGCTTCTGCCGTCGCATGGCAAAACAGAGAGGGGGCACAAAACGCCAAAAGAAAAACTTTGGCATGCCACATGGTTCATTATCAGCGCTGACATCGCAATGAGCTTTGATAATGTAATAGCCGTATATGCGGTAAGCGGTGGAAATATCCTGCTTATCGTCCTGGGGATTCTTGTTTCGGTGCCCATGGTCATATTTGCATCTTCCCGTATCTCAAGCCTCATGACGCGCTTTCCAACCGTTGTTATCTTTGGGTCGGTTTATCTCGGCTGGGTTGGAGGACGCATGATTACGGAGTCCCATGTTCTCGAAATTCTTCCTCCGATCCTTCTGCCGATTCTCGGGGCCTCGCTGGTTTTTACAGTATGGGCGGTTGGGAAATATTTCAGAAAACAGTGAGATATCCGCCTGTAAACGGCGGATTTTGCTTTTTGTGACTCTTTATATGGCAGAATCGCAGTTGCTCGCTTAAATCTTGAAAAAAACCTGATTTTTGCTATACTTCGGATATGGAGATCGATAAAAAAAGGATATTCAGAAAAGATCCGCACCTCCATTCTCGAGAGCACGTACTTGCCGATGATCTTTCGCGGATGCTTGATGAACCGAAAAAATTCGCCCGATATCTCGGCATCGCATACCTCTATGATGAAACCGACCTGCGTTCGCTTGCAAAACGCATACTTGAAAAAATAGATCTTCCGGCTGAGGCGCGCGGCAGATATTTTTTTGCCTGCCTGAAGGGTCTTGCGTTGACACGGCAAAAAAGGCCTTCAAAAGGTACTCCGCGCGTTTCGCTTCAAAAAACTAAAAAACAACATGGTCGTACAACACCTTCCCATAGTAAAAGAGCCAAATAAAGTTCTCAGGAAAATAGCGGGAGAACTTTCTCCAGCCGATATCAGAACCCCGCGGATACAAAAACTGCTCGCGGAAATGAAAGCAACGCTTGCGGAGACCCCTGACGGCGTCGGACTCGCCGCTCCGCAGGTCGGGGAATCGTTGCGTATTTTTTTAGTTTCGGAAGAGTCAGAACATATCGGAGGTGAAAATTATGAAAGGGATGCCGCCTCCCACAAAGCATTGGCAGAGGAAGAAAAGAAAAAATGGAAGCATTTTGTTTATATCAATCCTGTCATAAAAAAAATATCAAAAAATAAAGTAGCATATCCGGAAGGATGCCTTTCCGTTCCGGGAACATTCGGGGTTGTCAGTCGTCCGGAAAAAATAACCGTTGAGGCATATAATGAGTCTGGAAAAAAATTCACCCGAGGTGCTTCGCGATTTTTTGCGAGAGTTCTTCAGCACGAGATCGACCACCTCGCAGGAGTTCTCTTTATCGATAAAGCAAAAAAGCTCATCGCACACAAGCAGTAACCAAAAAAGGACCATGTCCTGACGGTTATCGTGGCGGATGTATCTTCAATGGCAAGAAAATATTCTACAACAATCGTTTTTTGGGGAACACCGGATTTTGCGGTTTCCATCCTTGAGAAATTGCAGGAAAAATTTTCCGTTCTTGGGGTCATTACAAACCCTGACGAACCCAGAGACCGAAACGCGGTGCTTACTTCCCCGCCGACATGCCGGGCGGCAAACCGCTTAGGCATTCCGGTCTATCAGCCGGAAAAGATTATTGAGGAAAACTGGAGCGATCTCAATATTCCCGCAGCAGATTTTTTTGTTGTTGCGGCGTATGGAAAGATAATACCGAAATGGACGCTGAACTTACCGACAAAAGGTGCTATAAATGTTCACCCGTCGCTTCTTCCGAAATGGCGCGGAGCTTCTCCTATCCAGCATGCTATTTTAAACGGAGACGTGGAAACCGGTGCAACGATTATCTTGATGGACGAAAAAATGGATCACGGTCCGATTCTTGCCCAAAGAAGCGTTAAAATTCCGGATACTATTGCCTATCCCGAGCTTTCAAGGATCCTTTCGGAAGTTTCGGGAGAATTGCTTGTCGAAACCATTCCCAAGTTGGTAAGCGGAACAATTTTGCCAAAGCCGCAGGACGACTCTCATGCGACATTCTGCAGGGCATTTAAAAGGGAAGATGGAAAAATTGACTGGAGCCGCTCGGCGTCTGAAATAGAGCGCGCGATACGCGCATTTACTCCATGGCCGGGAACATTCACGCTTTGGAAACGCGGAGACTCTCGCGATATCCGCCTTAAAATCTTGCAGGGACACATAACGGAAGAACTCCCTGGCATTTCTTCCAACGCACTGCCCGGCCGTGTTATAGTGGATACGGAGCATCTCTATGTCGTAGCATCTCCCGGCTTTCTTGAGATTACCCTTCTCCAGCCTGAAGGAAAAACGCCGATGCAAGCTTCTGCGTTCCTTAAGGGATACGACGATATTAACAACGCATTACTTCACTAATACATGGACAGCGCGGCATTTTTTGTTCTTATAATCGGTGTCGTGATAGTGGCTATTATGTTTTCCGGAGGACCATCTGATCTTTCTTTTTTGGGTGGCCCTTCAGGTCCTGGGCCATACGCCACGGGACCCGGTTCGAATACCGAAATTCGAAATCCGCAGCCGGTTGCGGAGCAAAAATCTTCCGGAGGCTTTTTCGGAACTCTTGGAAGTTTCGCCCAGCCCCCTCCCTCGCCTTCACCTTCAAGTGCCGCCACGGCAATGCCTGTCGCAAAAACCCCTGGGCATTCTCCATATGAGGGCATCATCCGCATCTCGTATGTCGAGCGTTCTTCCGACAGCCCACAGGACGAATATGTCGCGCTCATGAACGGCGGGTGGTTTTCATCCTTAAACTTTTCCGTCGACATAACCGGTTGGACAATTGAGAGCATCAAACACGATAGGCGGACTATTGGGCGGGCATATGATATCCCCTATATCGACGCCGATACCCGCACTATTGTGCTCCCTCCAGGAGGAACGGTGTACGCTGTAACCGGCACGGGAAACATAGGATTTGGATTTCGCGAGAACGGATGCACCGGATATTTCAACCAATTCAGCCGCTTTACCCCGGGCCTTTCCGGTTCCTGCATTGACCGTCAATCATACGAACGGATCCGTTCGCAATTCCTGGATGCAGGCCTTCCGGGCGCATGCATCGACTATGTAGCCTCGCTCCCCTCTTGCACGGTTCCGCAAATAAATTTTGAAAACGGAGGAAAAATAGGGCAAAATTGCATTGACTATATTTCAAAAAATATAAGTTACAACGGATGCGTTAAAAATTACCGTGAGGATAAAAATTTTTACAGAAACACGTGGAGAGTCTATTTCGGGCTCACGCAAAAGCTTTTCGACAAATCGCATGACCGCATTATCTTGAGGGACCAAAACGGGCTTTTTGTGGAGCAGTTTGAATACTGACAAGAAACCCGGCCTTATCAATAAAAAAAGACGGCAAAAGCCGTCATTTTATTTTACTCAATTTTTTTTAGAAATTATTTTCTTAGTTTTTCGGCATAGCTGCTCACGCTTGTCCCCTTATCTTTGCGACCATCCCTAGTGGCCATTTGGGCGGTTTTTGTGCTTCGCTACGCCATACCCGCATAGCGCATTTACGCGGGCACGATTATTTCTATTTTGCAAGAGGAAGCGAAAAACTAAATGTCGAGCCTTTGTCCACTTCCGAGGCTACCCAAACCCGGCCGTTCATTTTCTCGATTATTTGCTTGATGATGAACAGCCCCAAGCCGGTTCCCGTAATTTTCTTTGTCCGCTCGTCGGGGACTCGATAGAATTTTTCAAAAAGTTTTTCCTGCGATTCTTTCGACATGCCAATACCCGTATCTTTTATGTGCGTAATGAGTGTTTCCCCGCTTGTCTCATGCCAAATCAAAACCGTACCGGAACCAACGGTGTATTTTATGGCATTTGAAAGCAAATTTACCATGACCTCCTTCATGCGGGCTTCATCCGCAAGAACGGCGCGCGCCGAACTTTTGTCGTATGTAATGGCAATATTCTTTTCCATCGCAAGAGGCTTTAACTCTTCAATCGTGCTTTCTATGGCCGAAGCGGGTTCGATTTTAGCAACATCTATCGTCATGCGCCCGGCTTCTTGGCGTGCCACCTCAAGAAGGTCGTTTACAAGATTTACCAGGCGCTTGTTTGATTGTGATACTGGCGTTAAGTACTCCTTCATCTTCGGCGACAGTTCGCCTGCATCTCCTTCTTCAATCATGGAAAGATACCCTTTGATGGCGGTAACAGGGGCACGGAGTTCGTGAGCTGCGATAAAAACGAATTCGTCCTTTAATTGCTGATACTCCTTAAGCCCTTTTGTCATTTCATTAAATGCCGCCCCCAAGTCCTCTATTTCGTCACCGGTTTTGAGATTGAGATTTACGCCAAAGTCCCCTTTTGCGACCCTTTTGGTTCCTTCCTGCAATTTTCGAATCGGCGCTATGATACGATCTGCAAGAAAAAGACTCATGACAATAACAACAAAAACAAGAACAAGCGAGAACAGAATGTTTTGATTCTGAATAATATTAACGATTGAGTTTGCGTCATCCCTCGGCCATTCGGCAACAACGCCCCACCCGAGATTCGGGATTGAAACACCGGACGCCAGAACTTCCTTTTTAAATGTTCCGTCGTAATATCCCATTCCGCCGGACCCGATACGATCATTCCCACGAAGAACGTCGTATACAACAGGAGAAGCGAGAAGATTATAGTATCCGTCGCGCTTCTCGCTTGACGCAAGAAGCCGCCCGTCATGGCCAACAAGATATACAAAGCCGGTGTTTCCAAGGTGGGTTTCCGAAATGATGCGCCCGAGAAGACTCAAATTTATCTCACCGGAAATAACCGCAACGATGACCGCACGCCCCCCATCATATGCTTTACCAAACACTGGGGCTGCGATCGTCATCATAGGACCGGACTCCGTAAAATATACGTCGCTCAAATACACCGTGCCCGTCCTTGCTTTCTTGAACTTTTCAAGACCGGAAAGGTCCTTAAAATTGGAAAGCCTATAGCCTCTTTTTTCGTCAGGACAATCCGGTAGAAGGATGGAAAGGTCTCCGGTTTGGGTCCTGCTCATAAGCGCGATCTCTCTGCCGGTATCGCGATCAATGAGAGAAACTTCTTCAATAGAAGCATGATACTGAAGGATACCGAAAAGAATGCCGTCAAGGTCCTCCTTCCCGTTTTGGAGAGAGTATGAAACGCAATCGGCACTTTCCGGCATGATGAACGAACGCGTGCGCAAATTAAGATCAATCGTAAATACGCCTTTGATATCGTCAACGACGCGGAGTATCTCATCTTTTTTTTGGAGCAGAACGCTCTCTTCTATCGAGGCGATGTCGTATGAATGGGAAGCATTGATACTATAGAGCGCAAGCACCCCAAAAATAATCAGGGGCAAAACGGAGACCGAAAGAACCATCGCAAGCAAACGATTTCGCAAGGGAGAACGCGCGAAGACGCGGAAAAAGTGATTTTTTGGTTGTATGGTTTCCTCGTTCATAAAACGTTATTCTACAAGCCCCATGCCGGAAAGAATATCGCGCGAAAGATACGTGCGCAAAAGCGGTTTTCGGCGGCCATCTCCCATAATATCGGCGGTGTAAGAAGCGCCCGTGTCGAGGTCATATCCGTCAGGAATCGCCATTGTGTGGGAAAATTCATGGTACAAAAGAGTTGCCGAGTTTACGTGATATTCTGCGTCGGTCAAAAAATCTCTTGAAAGAATGAAAAAACCGTTGGCAGAAGGGACATGAACCTTAAATATGAGAAATTCGGGCAACTTAAGCTCGCGAGCCACTTCTCCGGCAGACTGCTTGGGACTATCCTGAATGATGCCGCCAGAAGCTCCGACTCCTTCATAAATAATTCCGAATACCGGATATTCCCCCTTTTTGAATGCGGAAAACCCGGCGTCGTACAGGTCGCCATCCGGCTGAAATACCCTCCGGTCAAGTTCTTCGGCAACAGAAATAAGCGCATGAGGATTTCCGCGCGCCGTAATATCAGTATTATAAAAATGGCTTTCTTCGTCCAAAATGACCGGCTTTGGATATACATCGAATGCAAGTGAAGATTTTCCCCGGAACTGAAGTGAGTGAAATGACACTGCCCGCCTAAGAGCTTCTTCAATTGGTGTTTTCCAATCGTTTGGAATATCCCCTGTTCTATTCCGTGGAACGGCATAAAAAACTTTGACACGGATGGCGTCCAGCCGTGTTGAGGAGTCCCGGAATCGGTGAACTGAACTTTCGGAACGCGTCAACACATATTCCTTTTTTGGAAAAAAAACGCCAAGTACGCGGCTTCCAAACAGGAAAAACAATCCTGAAAAAATCAGGACAACACCAAACAAAATAAAAAGTTTTTTCTTCATTCGTTTCGCGGCGTAGCAAATACGGCAAAGGACAGTCGCTTTACCCCTCACTACTTGCTCAACAATTCATTCATTTTTTTCAGCGTTCCGACCCCCACAAACCCGGTCCCAGCAGTAAGTCCCGCCGGGAGCAGTATCTCCGGAGCATATTTCTCCTGGAAT